>NZ_JBKVCZ010000102.1:0-26214 GCF_046966825.1 Hungatella sp.
CGGACGGAATGTCGGGGGCCGAGCTCACGAGGCTGCTCTCGGAGTACAGCCAGAAAAAACGGTACTACCGCATGAAAAACGGCGAGTTTCTGGCTCTGGACGATAACGGCCTGATGACGGTGGCGAAGCTGGTGGAGGGCCTCGCAGTCAACAAGTCGGATTTACAGAGTCAGAAAATCCGTCTTCCCAAATACCGGGCGCTCTATCTGGATGGTATTTTAAAAGAGGGCACAGGCATCACGCTTTACCGCGATGCGCTGTTTAAGGCCGTGGTCCGCGGCATGAAATCCGTGGAAGACAGTGATTTTGAGATACCGCTGACGCTACGTCCCGTGCTGAGAGAATACCAGAAAACGGGCTTCCGGTGGCTTAAGACCCTGGATTCCTACGGGTTTGGCGGAATTCTGGCGGATGATATGGGCCTTGGAAAGACGATTCAGGTTATCGCGCTCCTGCTGGATGAGAGGAACCGCGAGCCGGACACGTCCGCGCTGATCGTCTGCCCGGCGTCCCTGGTGTACAACTGGGAAAATGAGATTCATCAGTTCGCGCCGACCCTGAAAGTCCGTACAATAAGCGGTACTGCACAGGAGCGGGAAGAACTCCTGAATGCGGCCTCGGAGGGGGAGATATTAGTTACCTCCTACGATCTGCTGAAGCGGGATATCGCCTTTTACGAGGAAAAGGAATTCCGTTTTCAGATCATCGACGAGGCACAGTATATCAAGAACGCCTCGACCCAGAGCGCGAAGGCGGTTAAATCGGTGAATGCCAGAACGAGATTCGCCCTGACGGGAACGCCGATTGAAAACCGGCTCAGCGAGCTGTGGAGTATATTTGACTTCCTCATGCCCGGCTTCCTGTTTTCCTATCAGAGATTCAAGAAGGAGTATGAGCTTCCCATCGTGCGGGATCAGGATGAAGCCTGTCTAAAGGGGCTGCACCGTATGATCGGTCCGTTTATCATGCGCCGCTTAAAGAAGGATGTGCTGAAGGAACTTCCCGATAAGCTGGAGAATGTTATCTATTCCGGCTTCGAGAAGGAACAGAAGGATTTGTACACCGCCAATGCATGGCAGGTCAGACAGCAGCTGGAGCAGGCCGGAGACGGCGGCTCTGACAGGATTCAGATCCTGGCTCAGCTGACGAAGCTGCGCCAGATCTGCTGCGATCCGCATCTCTGCTACAGCAACTATAACGGTAGCTCCGCCAAGCTCGAGACGTGTATCGATCTGATCCGGAACGGCGTGGAGGGCGGCCATAAGATTCTGCTCTTTTCCCAGTTTACATCGATGCTGGAAATCATCGAAAAGCGGCTGAAAAAAGAGGGGATTGCATATTATATTCTGACGGGTGCGACACCCAAGGAAGAGCGCCTTCACATGGTCAACTCCTTTAAGGACGACGGCGTGCCGGTATTCCTGATCTCCCTGAAAGCCGGAGGAACGGGATTAAACTTAACGGCCGCGGATGTGGTCATCCATTACGATCCATGGTGGAACGTGGCGGCGCAGAATCAGGCGACGGACCGCACCCACCGGATCGGCCAGGAAAAGCAGGTAACCGTGTTTAAGCTGATTACGAAGGGAACCATTGAAGAAAATATCTTAAAGCTTCAGGAATCAAAGAAGAATCTGGCGGAACAGATCATAACAGAAGGCACCGTCTCGTTAGGCAGCCTGACGAAGGATGATCTCATCGGCCTGCTTATTTTCAGTTGAAAAAGAAAGGATGGATTAAGATGAAAGTACTGCTGTTAAACGGAAGCCCTCACGAAAAGGGCTGTACATACCGTGCTCTCACGGAAGTGGCGGGAGCTCTTACGAAAGAGGGAATCGAGACGGAGATCGTCCATATCGGCAATCAGGCCGTTCATGGATGTATCGGATGCGGCAAATGCGCCGCGATGGGCCGCTGTGTCTTCAAGGGAGATCCGGTCAATGCATTTTTGGATAAGATGGAGCACGCGGATGGACTGATCGTCGGCTCTCCGGTCTACTATGCGTCGGCTAACGGCTCCCTCTATTCCTTCCTGGACCGTCTGTTCTACGCGGGAAGCTGCTTTGCGTTCAAGCCGGCTGCTGCGGTGGCCTCTGCACGGCGCGCGGGAACGACGGCTACGCTCGATACCCTGAACAAATACTTCACGATTTCCCAGATGCCGGTCGTATCATCCCAGTACTGGAACATGGTTCACGGCAATTCACCGGAGGACGTGGAGCAGGATTTGGAGGGGCTGCAGATCATGCGCACGTTGGGGAAGAATATGGCGTGGATGCTTCGCTGCATCGAGGCGGGTAAGGCGGCAGGAATCACGACGCCGGAAGCGGAGCAGAAGCTTAAGACAAACTTTATCCGTTAAAACTGGAGGCTATGCCGGAGAACCGGCGGGCGGCGGAAGGACCAATCCTTTCACCGCCCGCTGGTTCTTCGGCTGTGTACTGACTCCGCTGAGAAAAAAATTAATGTCCCGGAAACGGCCTGCGGAGAGCGCTGATGTGTTTTTTCAGGGCTTTAGAGAGAAAGAAAAAGAGAAAAAGGCCTTTACTTTTGCCATATCTGTTGTATAATGGAAAAGCACTATATATGGTGAAGAAATAATTACATACGCAAAATGTAGAAGATTTCACGGCAAATTGGTAGCTGCTGTGTTATTTTTTAGCAGTATTATAAAGTAGAATATGGATTAAAGGAAATAAGGAGACAGCGATGATTAAGGTACAGAAACGTGACGGCAGATTTGTAAATTATGACAGAGAGAAGATTGTAAGGGCTATTCAGAAGGCGAATGCGGAAGTGGACGCGGCGGAACGCGCCGGGGAGGCATTGATTGACGGAATTCTGGATGATGTGGAGAAAGAATGTGAAGATGTTGTCCATGTCGAGAGCATTCAGGATATGATTGAGAGCCGCCTGGTTAAGCAGAACAAGTACACTCTCTCGAAAAAATATATGATTTACCGGTATCAGAGGGCGCTTCTGAGAAAAGCGAACACGACGGATGAATCGATCCTGAAGCTGATCCGGAATGAAAACAAGGAGCTGGCGGAGGAAAATTCCAATAAGAATACGATTCTGGCATCCACACAGAGGGATTACATCGCCGGAGAGGTATCCAGGGATTTGACGAAGCGTATGCTTTTGCCGGAACGCATTTCCATGGCCCATGAACAGGGAGCGATTCATTTTCATGATGCGGATTACTTTGTTCAGCCGATCTTTAACTGCTGTCTCATCAATATCGCGGACATGCTGGATAACGGCACTGTGATGAACGAGAAGATGATCGAGAGCCCCAAGAGCTTTCAGGTGGCCTGTACGGTTATGACCCAGATTATCGCGGCGGTGGCCAGCAACCAGTATGGCGGCCAGTCCGTGGATATGAGACATCTTGGAAAGTATTTAAGGAAGAGCAGCAATAAATTCCACAGACAGATCCGGGAAGAGTTTGGCGACAGCCTGGATAACGAGGCGGTGGAGAAGATGGCGCGGATTCGTCTGAGAGATGAACTGAAATCAGGCGTTCAGACGATCCAGTATCAGATCAACACCCTGATGACGACCAACGGCCAGGCGCCGTTTGTGACGCTGTTCCTTCGCCTGGACGACGAGGATGAGTACATCGATGAGAACGCGCTGATCGTGGAAGAGATTCTGCGCCAGAGACTGGAAGGGATCAAGAATGAGGCGGGCGTCTATGTGACACCGGCATTTCCAAAGCTCATCTACGTTCTGGACGAGAATAACTGCTTAAAGGGCGGAAAATACGATTACATCACGAAGCTTGCGGTGCGCTGCTCTTCAAAGCGCATGTATCCCGATTATATTTCCGCGAAGAAGATGAAGGAAAACTATGAGGGCAATGTGTTCAGCTGTATGGGCTGCCGCAGCTTCTTATCTCCATGGAAGGATGAGAATGGGGAATATAAGTTTGAAGGCCGTTTCAATCAGGGCGTTGTGAGCCTGAACCTTCCGCAGATCGGAATCCTGGCAAAGGGCGACGAGGAGGTATTCTGGAAGCTATTAGACGAACGTCTTGCCATCTGTTTCGAGGCGCTTATGTGCAGGCATAAGGCACTGGAAGGAACATTATCCGATGTGAGCCCGATTCACTGGCAGTACGGAGCGATCGCCAGACTCCCGAAGGGGGCGAAGATCGATCCGCTGCTTCATGACGGTTACTCCACGATTTCTTTAGGATACATCGGTATCTACGAGATGACGAAGCTGATGAAAGGGGTCAGCCACACGGACCCGGCGGGAGAGGAGTTTGCCCTCCGCGTTATGAACCGCATGAAAGAGGCGGTTGAGTGCTGGAAAGAGGAGACCGGTCTTGGATTCGGCCTTTACGGAACTCCGGCTGAGTCTCTCTGCTACCGTTTCGCCAGAATCGACAGAGAGCGTTTCGGCCTGATCGAAAATGTGACGGACAAGGGCTACTACACGAATTCCTACCACGTGGACGTGAGAGAGAAGATCGACGCGTTCAGCAAGTTTACATTTGAGAGCCAGTTCCAGAAGATTTCTTCCGGCGGCGCCATCTCTTATGTGGAGGTTCCGAACATGGCCAAGAATCTGGAGGCCATGGAAGAAGTGGTTAAATTTATCTATGACAATATCCAGTATGCAGAGTTCAATACCAAATCCGACTACTGCCAGGAATGCGGCTTCGACGGTGAGATCATCATCAATGAGGACATGGAGTGGGAATGCCCGCAGTGTCATAATAAGAACAAGGACAAGATGAACGTGACCAGAAGAACCTGCGGTTACCTGGGCGAGAATTTCTGGAATGCCGGAAAGACGAAGGAAATCAAGTCCAGAGTGCTTCATCTGTAGTCTGGGGAGCGATAATATCATGAAATACGCCGATATCAAACATTGCGACGTTGCCAACGGCACCGGAGTGCGGACGAGCCTTTTTGTGTCCGGCTGCACTCACCGGTGCCGGGGCTGTTTTAATGAGATCGCATGGGATTTTAATTATGGAAATGAGTTCACGGACGAGGCGGTACAGGAGATCCTCGATTCCTGTGGAAAAAGCTATATATCCGGTCTGTCCCTGCTGGGCGGAGAGCCGATGGAGCCGCAGAACCAGCGGGCGCTTCTGCCTCTGGTCCTCCGGTTTAAGGAGCTGTATCCGGAGAAGACGATCTGGTGCTACACCGGTTATACGTACGAGACGGATCTATTGGCGCCGGACGGACGGGCACACTGCGAGGTGACGCCCGAATTTCTTGCGTGCATCGATATCCTGGTGGATGGCGAATTTGACCAGGAGCTTTACGATCTCAAACTGAAATTCCGGGGCAGCAGCAATCAGCGCGTGCTGCAGATTCACGAGCCGGGCTGCCCGGAGCTGTTTGCGGAAATGGATAGGTAAAGGGGGGATACGGCCGATGAAACGGGAGATCAGCCTGGAAGAGATATCAGATGGGAAACTATATGGCAGCAGCGACATGGTGAAGGTGGGCTGTGACGACTGCCGCGGCTGTTCCGCCTGCTGCCGGGGCATGGGAAGTTCCATTGTTTTAGACCCCTATGACGTCTTTCGGCTGGAGACGGGCCTTGGCCTGTCCTTTGAGGGGCTGCTGGCGGAGGCGGTGGAGCTGAATCTGGTGGATGGCATAATTCTGCCAAACCTGAAGATGTCCGGAGAGGGGGAGGCCTGCACCTTTTTAAACGAGGAGGGGCGCTGCCGGATTCATCCCTTTAGACCGGGAATCTGCCGGATGTTTCCGCTTGGACGAATCTATGAGGACCACGGCTTCCGGTATTTTAACCAGATTCACGAATGCCGGAAAGAGCAGAAGACGAAGGTCAAGATCCGCAAGTGGATGGATACTCCGGATATGGGCCGTTATGAGAGCTATATTGTGGAGTGGCATTACTTCCTTAAGGAGTTGGAAGAAAGGCTGGAGCAGAAACCGGAAGAGGGATCAGAACCGACCGGTGGGGAAGATGCGAGGAAGCGGACTGCTATGGGGGTGCTTAAGCATTTCTATCTGATTCCGTTTCAGAAGGAGCTGGATTTCTATCAGCAGTTTGAGGCGCGCATGGAGGCTGCGCGGGAGGAATTTATTAATTTTCTGTAAAAATACTTAAGTTCCCAAATCCCTGTTTGCCTGCCGGCGGTCTCTGTGATATACTTATAGCAATGGAATCGGCAAGGCATAAACAGGTGTAAAGTATCAGGACGGTTGTCCGAAGGGGAGGAATACCTTTATGGCGAAGGTAAAGAGGTTTAGCACAAAAATTAACAGTTTTTTCGTGGAGTGGAGTGCGCTGAATCATTATTTGTCATCCTATGAATGTGAGAAAAACGGCGTTCCCTACATCGGTTTTAAGGACCCGAGGGTTCAGAAGCTCTGGAACAGCTTAAGTTCCGCGGAAAAGCGGGATCTGATGAAGCATTATGGGAAGAAGAACGAGGCGGAGCTGGGCGACTATCTGGGATGAGGGGCATGAATCGTGATTCTTTCGGGAAAAGAAATATTAAAGCACATGGGGAAAGAGATCATCATTACTCCATTTGTAACCAAACAGGCTGTATCTGGGAAGGACCAATGAGTTTACGAGGACGGATCGGTACGTCCCCATGTTGAAGGGCCGTTCTTCCACGGGCAGGCTGGGACTCTTTATCCATGTGACTGCGGGCTTTGGAGATATCGGCTTCGCCGGGTACTGGACGCTGGAGATTTTCTGTGTGCAGCCGGTCAGAATATATCCGAATGTGGAGATCTGCCAGATCTATTACCACGATATTGATGGGGAATACGATCTCTACAGCAGTGGAAAGTATCAGAATAACAGCGGGATTCAGGCCAGTCTCTTGTATAAGGACTTTGAGTGAGAGCGGTCTTCTGATAAGAGAACGGTATAAGAGATGATGTAAGAGATAATATAAGAAAACCGGATAATAAAAAGAGGAAGATGCAGAGTCAGGAGTCCCTGAAGCTGTATCTTCCTTTTTTATGGTCACAACCGCTTATTCCCGATGCCCCGCTGCGTATTCCCCGGGACAGATGTCCATGACGACCCGGACTGGCTGGATTAAGGCGTCCTCGTACTGACATCTCCACTGGACCTCCCGGCTCATCCGGCCGTCTGCGATTCCGTCGATGGTCTCGCCGGACTTGACCGGCGCGTCGGCCGCGTAGAGATAGGAGGCCACATTGTATGCATGGTTTACGACGGCCTGCGGCTCCAGACCCCGGAAATGGTACTGGACGTCAGGGAGTCCGATTGCATAGAGGCCCAGGGTATCCACAACCTTGTCGTCGCTGCCGGAGATGTTAAAAAGGCGGGCGTTGACGCCAAAGTATATGAAACGGTCTTCACGCGGTATTTTGTGTTCCCTGATCTGATCTGCGGTAAACAGTTTCCCGGCCGGCTTGATCCAGACCGCAGTGCAGTCAGGAAACAGTCTGACCGCCGTCTCCATCCAGTCCATCATCATCTCACAGCGCTCCTTGTATTCCAACACGGCAGCCATCATGTCAAAAAGAAAAATCTCATACCGGCACCGCTCCAAAAGAGCGTCTCCGTCGGCCACATCCCAGAGCTGGCTCCGGGAAAATGCGTCAATGGAGTCCTGCTTGAATTCCTGAACGTCCCCCATGACGACCTGGGGCGGCAGGGCGCCGTCTTTAAACTGTGCCAGATATTTTTTTACGGCAAAAGAGGTCAGAGCCGGTGAAGGGGACACGATGTCGATCGCGCCGAAGGTTTCTTCCAGAGCCGTGCGTATGATTCCGGCCTCCGGCTTGACCGGTTTTTCTTCAAACAAAAGGTAGATCTGATAAAGGTTCTGAAATTCTGCTTTTTCCTCAAGGTTCTGCTTCAGCTCTTCTTTCGGTTCTCTTTTCTTTTTAAATAATCCCATATGCGTTCTCCTTTGTATCTGTCGGCAGGAGGCGGATTCCTCCGCCGTTACCTCCAGTATACCGTATTTTGAAAAAAAGGCCATTACGATTTGCTTAAGATTTCCCCCAGGCTTTCTGAAAACCGGAGAAAGGAAATGGGGCAGACAGCGGGATTTCGTAACGGCGGCAGATACGCACAATCTCATACACACCGATGATTAAGGCGAAGACGCCGGTGGCAATGTTGCTGACGGCCATGACGACCCCGACGCTTAAGCTTCCCATGGAAGTAAAACTCTGCAGAAACCAGAGCACGGGAACCCGGAAGACGAAGACGCGGCAGAAGTTGATGGCCAGCGTCAGTTTCGTCTTTCCGAAGCCATACAACAGGGCCATGACGGACGCGGTGACGCCCAGCGGAATCGCCCCCAGCGCCTCGAAGCGGTAGATGGAGATAATCATCTTTTGAAACGACGGATCATTGCCGGCAAAGAGACGGCTGAGCGCATCCAGAAAATACAGCGAGCAGGACATGAGCACGATCCCGATCACCAGGTTGATGGCGAGAACGCATCCAAAGGCCTTAAGCGCGCGGCGGGGCTTTCCTGCTCCCACACTCTGGCTGATAATGGCCGATCCGCCTTCCTGGAAGCCGTTCTGCGGCATGGTGGTGATGCCGCCGATGTTGTTGGAGATTCCCAGCGCTCCCACGGTCAGCGCGCTGTAGATCGTACTCATGGAATTGATGATAACCTTGCCGAAGGAGAAGGCCATCTTCTCTGCAATGACCGGAATGGAGAGTCCGATCATGGGAAATGTGACAGCGGGCTTTAAGGAGACCGCTTTCATGGAAAAGCCGAATGCGTTGTCCTTTTGATTCATGTTTCGCACAGCCGCAGCCAGCAAAAACAGCTGGGAAAGGATTGTAGCCGTGGAAATCATGCTGATTCCGCACTGAAATCCGTAGACGAACAGGGCGGTAGAGGATATCTTGATGGCGATAACGGCCATATTCAGGCGGAGAATTCTGCCGGAATTTCCACGGGCCCGCTCAATGGCGATATAAATGTTGTTAAAGAAGCTGATGACCATGCCGAAGAGCTCCAGCCGAAAGTACAGAGTCCCTTCCGAGATAAAGGCATCCGGCGTCCGGGCAAGCCTTAGAAACCACGGCGTGAAGGGAACCAGCAGAGCCAGAATGACGGCGCCTAAGACCGCGCACATGGCGAACAGCGTGCTGACCCGTTTCTTTACCAGATCGAAATCACCGGCACCGTAGGCTTCGCTTATTTTCAGACTGGACCCGATGGCGAGGCCGCCTCCCAGGGCTGACAGCATCAGGCTGATCTGGGATAAATAGGCCACGGCGGACACGGAGCCGGCGCTGATATGGGCCGCCATCATGGAGTCAAAGATTTTAAAGAGCTGATTTAAACTCTGGTACAGGGCCAGCGGCGTTCCGACGTAGAGAACGACCTTCCACATGTTGTCGTGGAGGGCAAATTCCCGGAAATGCTGGTCTTTTGCGGAGAGCACCGCCTTTGGTAACAATTGCCTGGACATGAATCGTTCCTCCTTTGATGTATATGCCATTTTTGATGTATATGCCATTGCTTCCGATGGATCTGTATATAAGCATATAGCCGGAAGCTTTGGAAATCTACGAATTTCATGACCAATCATCAAAATAGTACGGTTTTTTTGACATGACCGGTTCCTTTGTGCTATAGTATAGGCCGAAGGGATGGTGATGTCTGGATGAAACGTCATGGTCAAATGTCGGAAGCGATGTCGACCGGTATCTTTCTGACTCTGTCCGGTGGATTTCAGGATGCTTATACGTATTACACCCGCGGCAAGGTTTTTGCCAACGCCCAGACGGGGAATATCATTTTACTGGGACACAATGCGATGAACGGAGACTTTACGGATGCCTTCCGCTACCTGGTGCCGGTGCTGGCCTTTGCGGGAGGAATCTATATATCGGAGGTCATACGCGGTATCTACCGGGAGTACGGGAAGCTGCACTGGCGCCAGATCGTGGTGGTGCTGGAGATTCTGCTTCTGTTTGTGGTGGGATTTCTCCCGCAGTCCATGAACATGGCGGCCAATATTCTGGTGTCCTTTGTCTGCGCCATGCAGGTGGAGGCGTTCCGGAAGATGAAGGGAAGCGCCTATGCCAGCACGATGTGTATCGGTAATCTGCGCAGCGCGACGGAGATGCTGTACCGCTACCGCCATACGAAGGAAAAGGGCTGTCTGGAAAAATGTCTCCGGTATTACGGCGTAATTCTCGTTTTTGGTATCGGCGCAGCGCTTGGAAGCTTCATGACTTCCCTGTTTGAGGAGCGGACGATCTGGATATCCTGCGGCTTTCTGTTTGTCTGTTTCTGTATTATGTTTATTAAAGAAGACATCGAGGGCGAGCGAGGTCTGGATTAACAGCGGAGCGGATTCCCTCTTACAACCGGATGAATGGCAGGAGGTGCTGTGATGAAGGGATATTTGGATACTTCGGAGGAAGTTCTGAAAAAACTGAATACGAAACGGACAGGCCTGAGTGCAGAGGAAGCGGCCGGCAGACTTATGGCAGATGGAAAGAATAAGCTGAAAGAGGCGAAGCCGGTTCCGCTTTGGAGGCGTTTTTTGAGTCAGCTGGCCGATCCGATGATCATCATTCTGATTGCGGCAGCGGTGGTTTCTGGAATGACGGCGGTCTATGCGGGGGAGTCGTTTGCGGATGTGATCATTATTATGATCGTCGTTCTCATCAATGCGGTGCTGGGAGTGGCGCAGGAGAGCAGGGCTGAAAAAGCCATAGCTGCCCTGCAGGAGATCGCGGCGGCCACTTCCAAAGTAATGCGGGACGGTAAGCAGCAGACGATCCGGAGCGAGGAGCTTGTGCGCGGCGATATTATCGTCCTGGAGGCCGGAGATGCGGTGCCGGCAGACGGCAGGATTCTGGAGTGCGCCAGCATGAAGGTGGAAGAAGCCGCCCTGACCGGGGAGTCGGTGCCGGTTCTCAAGACGGAACGCGTTCTTTCCCTGGAGGAGGGGACGAAGGACGTTCCACTGGGCGACAGGAAGAACATGGTCTACATGGGAAGCACGGTCGTATATGGCCGCGGGCCGCAGTCGTGACAGGCACCGGCATGGATACGGAGATGGGGAAGATCGCGAATGCCCTGACTCAGGCAAAGGATAATGAGACGCCGCTTCAGGGAAAGCTTTCCCAGCTGAGCCGAATTCTCAGCGTGCTGGTGCTCGCCATCTGCGTGATTATATTTGCAGTCAGCTTACTGCGCGCCTATCCGGCCATTTCCGGGCATACGGTCATGGATACGTTTATGATCGCCGTGAGTCTGGCGGTGGCAGCCATACCGGAAGGACTGGCGGCCGTTGTCACCATCGTGCTCTCCATCGGCGTCACCAACATGTCCAGGAAACATGCTGTTATCCGGAAGCTGACGGCCGTGGAGACGCTTGGGTGCACCCAGATCATCTGTTCCGACAAAACGGGAACGCTGACGCAGAACCGGATGACCGTCGTAGAACACACCGGATCCGACGAGACGGCACTGGCGGCGGCCATGGCACTCTGCAACGACGCTCATTTAAACGATAAGAATGAGGCGGAGGGAGAACCCACCGAGGCGGCTCTCGCAGCCTACGCATGGTCCGCAGGACTTAACCAGAGCCTCTTAAAACAGGAGTATGTGCGGATCGGTGAGGCACCCTTCGATTCCATGCGGAAGATGATGTCGACCGTACACGAAAAGGCGGATGGAACCGTGATTCAGTTCACGAAAGGCGCTCCGGATGAGGTTCTGAAACGCTGTACTCACATACTGTCGGATGGAAAGGCCGTTCCGCTGCGTGAGGAGGACAGGGAAAGAATTCTCCTCGCCAATAAATCGCTGGCCGACCGGGCTCTCCGTGTTCTTGCGGCTGCTGCGAGAGAGTACACAGCCCGCCCCGCCGGCTGGGAGGCCGGAGAGCTGGAGCATAAGCTCTGTTTCCTCGGTCTCACCGGGATGATCGACCCGGTGCGCCCCGAGGTGCTGCCTGCCATCGAAGAGTGCCGCAGAGCCGGAATCCGTCCTATTATGATTACCGGCGATCATAAAGATACGGCGGTGGCCATCGCCATGCAGCTTGGCATCATCACATCACCGGAACAGGCCATCACAGGCGCTGGTCTCGACGAGATATCTGATGAGGACTTCGGCAATGAGATTGAAAAGTATTCCGTTTACGCCAGGGTCCAGCCGGAGCACAAGGTGAGAATCGTAAATGGGTGGAGAGAGAAAGGCTGTATTACCGCCATGACGGGAGACGGAGTCAACGACGCGCCTTCCATCAAGAATGCCGATATCGGTGTGGGAATGGGAATTACCGGAACCGATGTGACGAAGAATGTGGCGGATATGGTGCTGGCGGACGATAATTTTGCCACGATTGTCTCAGCGGTGGGAGAGGGGCGGAGAATATACGATAACATTCGAAAGTCCATACAGTTTCTCCTGTCCTCCAACTTATCAGAGGTGCTGTCCATCTTTTTTGCGACGCTTCTCGGCTTCGTCATCCTGAAACCGGTCCACCTCCTCTGGATCAATCTGATTACCGACTGCTTCCCGGCGCTGGCGCTGGGCATGGAGGAGCCGGAAAAGGACGTTATGAACCGGCCTCCCCGCAGCCCCAAGGAAGGGATTTTCTCAGGCGGGGTCGGAATGAATGTGGCAGTTCAGGGAATTGCGGTGACCGTAATCACCCTGGCTTCGTATCTGATCGGCCATTATCTGGAGGCGGGCGTGTGGGAGATTACGAACAGTGCGGATGGCATGACCATGGCGTTTCTGACCCTGTCCATGACGGAGATCTTCCATTCCTTCAACATGCGGTCTCTGAATCAGTCGGTATTTACGTTAAAACATCATAATCCGTGGCTGTGGCTGTCCATGGCGGCTTCCTTTCTGTGCACGACCGTTGTCATCTACGTCCCGTTCCTGTCCGATGCGTTTGAATTTGAACACATTTCCCTGACCGAGTATGCGGTGGCAATCGGACTGGCCTTCTGCATTGTTCCGTTTGTGGAAGGGACGAAATGGCTTCAGAGAAGGCGGAAATGAGGAACATCCTCTGCAAATGCCTCCGCTTCGGACTGCAGGGTTTCCAGAAAGCGATTGATATGGTATCCGTCAGTCGCCGCGTGATGGCAGGTAATGGAGAGAGGCATCATAATTCTGCCGTCTTTTTCATAGAATCTGCCTGCCTCAACGGACGGAAGATAGTACGGCTTATTCTCATAGGAGTGAACCGAAAAATGCTTAAATGACACCCAGGGAACACAGGAAATGGTATAGGCATTGGCGGGAGGTGTCTGCCCGGCTTGAGCCAGGACGCCGTGACTGCCGCCGTACCTCCTCTGGTTGTCCAGGTAGGACTGATAAAACGCCATGAAATCATCTGTGTACTCCGTCCACATAAAGGAAAAGGTCTTATCATCCTCATGAAAGGCCGCGTAAAGCGGTGTGAGTGTGTCGAAGCAGCCAACCTGCCCGTCCAGTTCGGCTATTTTGAATTCCTTCTGCATTTGAAGCGTCCTGGTGACGAGCCATAAGTAAGCCGGGAAGAACTTGATACCGGCATGCTTCAGAGCCGTTCTCATCGCCGTAACATCGAGATCGACGGTCAGGGAATATCCGGTCGGAGCCATTTTCGAGAAATAGTAAAACATCTGCCCTCTCGGCCATGTCTGCATGTCGAGCGGCGTAAATTTAACAGTTTGATCCATTGTGATACCTCCTTTTCCTCTATTATAGGGACTTCCAATGAAAATACAATCAACGCTCCGTAGACTGCCGCTGTTGTTCCTGTTCCATTTGAAAAAATTAGTGTTTTATGGTAGGATGAAGAAAACCCTGCACACAAAAGAAGTCAGACACTCACGGCAGTCGCCAAATGGACATGGCCGCATGCCCGCTTAGCCTGCTGCCTTCGTGTGAATAAACGATACAGGAGCATAGAATGACGGCTTATGTAAGTAAGAATGAGAAAACAAAATACCGGCTGGCAGACTCTGTCAAGCAGTGCATGATGACGACGCCAGTGGACAAAATCACGGTTCAGAACATCGTGGATGGCTGTGATATGACGCGCCAGACCTTTTACAGGAATTTTAAGGACAAGTATGACTTGATCAACTGGTACTTCGATAAGCTGGTGCTGGAATCCTTTGCCCGGATCGGCGTGGAGAAGACGGTCTGCCAGAGCCTGGAGGAGAAGTTTGAATTTATCAAGAAGGAGAGGTGTTCTTCACCGAGGCCTTCCGTTCGGATGATTACAACTCCCTGAAGGAACACGATTTTGAACTGATTATGGGGTTCTACAGGTCGCTGATCACGCGTAAGACCCATAAGCCTCTGGAGGAGGAGATTCAGTTTTTGCTGGAGATGTACTGCCGCGGATCCGTCTATATGACTGTGAAATGGGTCCTGGGCGGCATGAAGCAGACCCCGGGAGAGATGGCGGCCAGCCTGGTGGAAGCCATGCCGCCGCGGCTTTCGGCTGTGTTTCAGGAGGCCGGGCTCGTATAATGCGGATCGGAGAGCGTTGCCTGGCCGTTGGTATAGGAAGTATTGATATTGTATAGAAATAAAGTTACAGTTTGCGGGATTTGTAACATTTGTTACAAACGAAGGGGATTGTAACTTTATTTTTTTGATTGGTTTTGTTAAAATAATAACAGAAAGTAAAAATGGTATCCATAAGACCCATAAAAGATAGGAAAAGGAGAGATTATCATGGCAAACAGAATCGTTCTGAATGAAACATCGTATCACGGTGCAGGTGCAATCAATGAAATTCCGGGAGAGGTAACAAAGAGAGGGTTCCATAAGGCATTTGTTGCATCCGATCCTGATCTGGTAAAATTCGGCGTAACAGCGAAGGTGACAAAGATTCTGGAAGAGAATGGAATGGACTACGAGGTTTATTCCAACATCAAACCCAACCCAACCATAGAAAACGTACAGACCGGTGTTGAGGCATTTAAGAAATCCGGTGCAGACTATATTATCGCTATCGGCGGCGGTTCCTCCATGGATACCTCCAAGGCCGTAGGCATCATCATCACGAATCCAGAGTTTGCCGATGTCAGAAGCTTAGAGGGCGTGGCTCCGACCAAGAATCCGTGTGTTCCGATTCTGGCTGTTCCGACGACAGCGGGTACGGCGGCAGAAGTTACCATCAACTACGTAATTACCGACGTTGAGAAGAAACGCAAATTCGTCTGTGTTGATACACACGATATCCCGGTTGTCGCTTTCGTTGATCCGGAGATGATGTCCAGCATGCCGAAGGGATTAACTGCCTCCACAGGTATGGATGCGCTGACCCATGCGATCGAGGGCTATACCACAAAGGGAGCCAATGAGATCACAGACATGTTCAACTTAAAGGCGATTGAAAAGATCGCTTCCAGCTTAAGAGATGCGGTTGAGAATAAGCCGGAAGGCCGTGAAGGCATGGCTCTGGGCCAGTACTTAACCGGTATGGGATTCTCTAACTGCGGACTTGGCATCGTTCATTCCATGGCTCACGCTCTGGGCGCCGTATACGACACACCGCATGGTGTTGCCAATGCCATCCTGCTTCCGACCATTATGGAATACAATGCAGACGCCACGGGTGAGAAGTTCCGCGCCATCGCTAAGGCCATGGGTGTAGAGGGAACCGAGACCATGACCGTGGAAGAGTACCGCAAAGCGGCAGTTGAGGCAGTTAAGAAGCTGTCCCAGGACGTTGGAATTCCGGCTGACTTAACGGCTATCGTTAAGGAAGAGGATATTCAGTTCCTGGCTGAGTCCGCTGTGGCAGATGCATGCGCACCTGGAAATCCTAAGGATGCGAGTCTGGAAGACATTATTGCGCTGTATAAGAGCCTGATGTAAGATCGGTCGGACGGGAGTTCGGACAAACTGCAGTGTAAGAGAAGATTAATAGAGTAGAGACGCCGTTTCATCGATGAAAAGTCATTGATGAAACGGCTCTTTTTATGGATTGTATGTTAGTTTTGTGTCTGCTTTGAAAAATGGTGTAATAGTTTATTGCCTCTTCTTCCATTAACGAAAAATTGGCCTGCAGCTTTTGAATAATACGCTGTTTCGGGATGTTTTCGGAAACATTATCCTGAATAAAGACCTGGATGCCTTTTTCCTTCCCCCGTTGATACCCTTCCTCCATCAACATCTGTCCGACTAATGTCATCTGCATCTCCTCCTCCAGTTTTTTCGCGTATGCCTGGTCAATGATTTTGTCTGTAAAGGTCAGGATTCCGGCTATTACCTTCAGCTGGCCCTCCCTGTCAGGCAGTCGTTTACCGAGATTTACGGCTTTTTCAATCGTTTCCTGCTTGCGCTTTTTTTCAGGGATAATTTTCTGATGTTGTTTGAGATATTCAGAACATCACCATCTTCCGGCAGAATGTGGAAGTGGGATAGGATAATCATATGACAGACTTACAGAAAAGTCGAGTATTATTTACCTTAATAAATGGTAATACTGTTTGCCCGGCATTTTAGAGTTTACCGCAGCATATGAAAAACCAGGTTTCCCGGATCAGGCAAGTACACAGTTTCAGTACGCATCTTCACAATAATGCTTCTACGCATCATGGCGATGGAAATTCTTAAATTCCCGCGGCGATATGCCATACTCCTTCTTAAAGGAACGGTAGAAGGAAGAATAGTCTGGAAAACCGCAGCTCTCCCATATTTCCTGGAGCGGGACTCCGGACAGGATTCCGTTTTTGGCCGCGATCAGACGGCGCTGGATCACACAGTGATGGAAGGATACCTGCATGTTCTTCTGAAAGGTGTGGGAGATGGTGGAGGGGCTTACGAGAAAATGCTTCGCCGTCCCTTCCAACGTGATCTTCTCCCTTAAGTGTTCGTCAATGTAGCGGAATAAATCATCCACCAGAACGCTTTTTTCCGCGGCCGGCATCTGCAGATCCTGATAGTAATAGGTGCGGCTTATGTGGGCCATGAGGCTGATGACTGCGGTCCGGGTGCAGTATCCCCAGCCCAGCTTCTGCTCCTCCGTCTCCTTTAAGGCAGCGGAAGCAGCGGAAAAAAGCCCTGACCACGTCGCCCGGGTGGAGCGCAGAAGATAGCTCCCGCGCTTCTGACACTGTTCAAAGGCAAAATTCAGATCCGGAAAATCCTCGCACTGCTGATGCCAGTAGGCGGTGTTGATCCAGATGACGTACCGGGAATACGGTTCCTTAAGCGGCTCCGGAAAGAGCGGCTGGTGACTGACTCCGGGCGGAATGAGCAGAATATCCCCCTGTTGGATGCGAAAGCGCTTGTCCCCTAAAAGATACTGGATATTGCCGCTTTTGCAAAGCAGGATCTCATAAAATGTATGGCTGTGCAGGAAAACATGGCTGGTATTGTCTGTATTGGTCTGAATGCGGATTTCCGTACAGGAATCCTCCATCTGTATTTCTTTCCAGAAATTAATCATAGGACCTCCATGGTTAAAATGCATAAAAAGTTGAAAGAATATTATTGAAAATAAATAAAACCTCATAACTTATTTGCAAGAATTACAATATATAATGCAAGATGCGCAATTTAAATTGCTAAAATTACACAATATAATAGAACTATAACAAATGAACATAAGAATTTCAAGTCTTATGGGAAGAAAAGGAGAGGTTTTATGAAAGAGATACGAAAATTTGGAATCAGAGACCAGATCGGATATGTATGCGGTGATATGGCGGGCAGCTTTGTGAACCTGTATGTCGATGCATTTTTCCTCACATTCTGTACGTATGTGCTGGGAATCAAGGCAGCATGGATGGGAAGTATGTTCCTGTTTGCAAGGCTGTGGGATGCATTTAACGATCCGATGATCGGTTCCTTTCCGGACAGATGGCAGATAGGCAGGAGCGGGGACAAATTCAAACCCTATATTAAGATTGCAATGATTCCGCTGGCTATATCCGGCCTGCTGTGTTTTGCTGATGTCAGCAGCTGGGGTTCCCTGGCGAAACATGTCTGGGTCGTATTCGCTTACATCGTATACGGAATGAGCTATACCGGAACTTCCATGCCATTTGGCTCCATGGCTTCTGTTGTGACCAATGACCCGATCGAGAGAACGAAGCTTTCCAGAGCCCGTTCCATCGGCGGCACAATCGTCGGAATCGGAGCCATTTCACTGGTTCCTCAGTTCGTATTCAACAAAGCGGGCGAAGTCGTGCCGAGTGGTTTCTTCAAGGTAGCGGTGGTATTCGGAATCTTATCTATTATCTGCTACTGCCTGCTGCTGCATTTTACCACAGAGCGCGTTCGTCAGCCGAAGGTGGAAGGCGAGAAGTTCAATTACGGCAAGGTGTTAAAGAGTGTATTTAAGAACCGTCCGATGCTGGGCGTTATGCTGGCAACGGTTGGAAGCCTTCTGTTCATCACCGGCAACAGCCAGCTGGGAAGCTACCTTTACAAAGAATTCTACCATGCGCCGCAGGTTCTGACACTGGTGTCCTTAATCAGTATTCCGATTATGCTGGTATTCTTCCCGCTGATCCCGAAGCTGAGCCAGAAATATGGAAAACGCAACGTCATTTTAGTATGCTCCGGCTACAACCTTGCGATTTCCCTGATTCTGTTTATGGTGCCGATTCAGAACGTGTACCTATTCCTGGTGATCAACACCCTGGCGACCAGCGGACAGACGGCATTTACCATGCTGATCTGGGCGTTTGTTACGGACTGCATCGATTACCATGAGTACCAGACCGGAGAGCGCAGCGACGGAAGCCTTTACTCCATCTACACATTCTCCAGAAAGATCGGTTCCACGCTGGCATCCACCATCGCTTCCTTCTCACTGGGCGCGATCGGCTATATTTCCGGTATTGAGGCACAGACAGCCGCTGTCGCCGGTCATATTCGTTCCCTCTGCACCTTTATTCCGGTAGCGACCTGCGTGCTGGAGCTTCTGGGCATCGGACTCGTATACAACCTGACCAACAAGAAGACGACGGAAATGTACGCGGTGCTGAAGAAACGGAGAGATGAGAGCGAGAAACAGGCATAGGAGTGAGGAGATGCGTAATGGAAAAAAAGATCGATATTCATCTTCATTTGAGTGAACGTCCGATTCCCGACGGGCTGGGAATGAAGATATCCAGCGGGGCGGAAATGCTGCCGCATCTGGATGAGCTTGGAATCGGGTTTGGAATCATCATGTCGTCGGGCGAGACACAGGCGATGTTCGGCTCCAACGCTTCGTGCAGAAGAATCGCGGAACAGTATCCGGACCGGTATGCCTGGATGTGCGGCCTGGATGAGACGGAACCGGAGACGGTATACGAGAGGTTAAAGCAGTACCGGGAAGAGGGCGCCGTCGGTGTCGGAGAACTGGCTGTCAACCACAGACTGGATCATCCGTTTTTAGAGGCGGTATTTCAGGCGGCGGAAGCCCTTGGCCTGCCGGTGCTGTTTCATATGAGCCCGGAGGAAGGCTTCCAGTACGGTGTGGTGGATGAGCCGGGGCTGCCCCTTCTGGAACGGGCTTTAAATAAGTACCCAAAGCTGATATTTATCGGCCATAGCCAGCCATTCTGGCACGAGATATCGGGGGACGCGGGGAAATCCCGGGAAGAGCGGTATGAGTGGGGAAAAGGACCGGTGACGCCCGGCGGCCGGCTGGGTCAGCTGTTTGAAAAATATCCGAATTTGTATGGAGATTTGTCGGCCAACAGCGGCGGATGCGCCATGATGCGGGATGAGGCATTCGGCCTGGCGTTTCTGGACTAAGACCGGTCAGTGAAACGGACATGGTAAATGTGGACATGGAATTTCCGCTGGGCGGATGGCTGGATCAGAAGGTGGAGGAGGGAGCGCTCTCCTTCGCCGCCTGTCAGGCCATTGTGAGCGGCAATGCTAAACGTATCTTTGGGCTGGGCCGGAAGCTGGCTGTAAATGCAGAAGAGAAGACCGATGAGAAAACAGAAGAGAAGATGGTGAAAGGAGATCAGGGATGGAGGAAATGAGAACGAGAATTCTGCCCCGGATGCTGAATGACGAGGCAGAAACGTATCTGACACGCAACGATGTCATCATTGTTCCGGTGGGAACGGTGGAACTTCACGGGGGACTGCCCCTTGACAGCGAAACGGTAATCAGCGAGGCATTCGCCCTCCGGATGGCGGAGGCGGCCGAC
The DNA here is from genome assembly GCF_046966825.1 of Hungatella sp. NCBI lineage: Bacteria > Bacillati > Bacillota > Clostridia > Lachnospirales > Lachnospiraceae > Hungatella > Hungatella sp. The sequence continues at coordinate 20,103 of NZ_JBKVCZ010000102.1, forward strand.
GGGCTGGTGCTGACGGGACTGCCGTATTTCTACGCCGGGGCCACGGCCATCGGACGCGGCACGACTCAGGTCAGCGTGCGGGAAGGCATCGACTATCTGGGAGCTATTGCGAGAAGTCTTCTCCGTCAGGGCTTCAAGCGTCAGATTTACGTCAGCTTTCATGGCCCCGCCCATATGACCTGCTGTCCGATGATCCGGGATTTCTTCGATGAGACCGGCGTTCCGATTTTGTATATGGATCTGACGATGCAGATGTTCCAGAGTGCGGGGGATTTATTCAAGACAGTGGACAGTTTTCATGCCATCACAGTCGGCGCGTACCAGATGATGGGCCGTCTGGAGGATGTTCCGTTTACCACGGGATACTGCCATCAGGAGCCGCAGACGACGAAGCCGTTTGACCATCTGTTCAGCCTGGCTTACCAGAGCGGCAGCATCGGCTACTGCTTTGGCGACGCGAAGGATCATATGAGTACGCCTGCGATCCCTGACGCAGCCAGGAGAAAAGAACTGGCGGACGAAGGGGAGATGCTGATCAATGAGATCGTAAAGCGTCTGGATATGAGAACCATTACAGAGGAAATGAGGTCTTTGGAAGCCTTTGAGCAGGAGGTTATGAAGCGGTATCCCTGGATTCCGGCCGCTGGCGGGCAGAAGAGATGACGGACGAAATCGAGAAAGAAACAGAGATGGAAATCGGGAAAGAAGCCGAGAAAGAAACAGAGAAGAAAATCGGGAAAGAAGCCGAGAAAGAAATAGAAAAGAAAATCAGGAAAGAAATTGTAAAAGAAATGAAACAGGAAATGAAGAAATCAGAGATACAGCCGGAGTCCGGCGAATCGTCGAAGATGATCGGGACACCGTGCGGAGCTGTACGAGGAACTGTCTCCGCAAAGGGAGACTGCATTGTCTATAAAGGAATCCGCTATGCAAATGCGAAACGTTTCCAGTACCCTGAAGAGGTGACGCACTGGGACGGCATCTATGAGGCAGACCGTTTCGGAAACTGTTCTTATCAGCCGAGAGCGTTCTATGATGAGGCAAAGGTACCGGAAAAGGCGTTTTATTACCACGAATTCCGGGAGGGCGAGTCCTACACCTACAGCGAGGACTGCCTGTTCTTAAACATATGGGCGCCGCTGGAGGCGGAGAATGCACCGGTTCTGTTTTACATTCACGGAGGCGGTTTCAAGGGCGGATGCGGCCATGAGAAACATTTTGACGGCGCGGCCTACTGCCGTCAGGGAATCCTTGTGGTGACGATCAACTACCGCCTGGGACCTCTTGGATTTGCCTGCATGGAGGAGTGGAAGGATGAGGCGGGGCATGCCGGCAATTACGCCATGTACGACCAGATGGCGGCCTTATCATGGGTCCGCCGCAATATCGCCGCGTTTGGCGGCAATCCGGACCGGATCACCCTGATGGGACAGTCGGCCGGCGCCATGAGCGTGCAGCAGCACTGTCTCTCTCCGCTGACGAAAGGCAGCATCTGCGGAGCCATTATGATGAGCGGTGGCGGTGTGAGGGAAGGATTTGCCGCCGCAGCGTCCCTGAAGGATGTGGAACCATTCTGGCGCGAGCTGGACCTCCGGGTGACCGAGGCGTGCGGAAAGGGGCTGAGGGAAGCAGAACCCTCTGTAATCTTTGAGGAATTTAACGCGCTGTCGAAGGAGCGTCCCGACGCGGCCATGGTCTGCGGTCCGATTGTGGACGGTGCGTTTTTGCCGGAGCCGGCCATGGAAATCGTCAGAAACGGCGGGGCTCACGAGATCCCTTATCTCATGGGCTCTACCAGTGAGGATATCGTTCCTCCGATTGTACATAAGATGGCAAAGGGATGGGCAAGACTGCAGTCTGACCTGGGAAGATGCCCCTCCTATGCATTCTTTGACAGGCAGCTGCCGGGGGATGACCGGGGCGCCTGGCATTCCGCGGATTTGTGGTATGAATTCGGCACGCTGGAAAACAGCTGGCGTCCGTTTGAGGCCTGGGACCGCGAGCTTTCGGACTGTATGGTGCGCTGCTTTGCCAATTTTATCCGCACCGGAGATCCCAACGGCGGCGGCCTTCCCCAATGGCTGCCTGTGAAAAAGGGCCAGAACCGCGTCATGCGTTTCGGAGATAAAACCGCAGCAATGGGATACGTCTCCATTGCGAAGCTGAACCATACCATGCGAACGAAACCTTCGGTTGGTGAGTAAATAACCTAAAAATTGTCCGGATTCCCGTCAAAACTGTCCTAGCAGTGTTGGCGGGAAATCTGTTATACTGATAACAGAATAATAAAAGGAGTGTATGGGACATGTTATATCCGATTTTAACGCAGTCGAGGGGACTGATGGATTTAAGCGGCGTCTGGGCATTTAAACTGGATGACGGCCGGGGATTTGAGGAAAAATGGTATGAACGGCCACTGGAGTCAGCGATGACCATGCCGGTTCCGGCGTCTTACAATGATTTAAAAGAGGGAGAAGCGTTCCGTGACCATTACGGCTGGTGTTTCTACCAGAGAACGCTGGCGGTGCCGTCCTACATGACGGGTCAGCGTCTGGTTCTGCGTTTTGCCGCAGTTACACACATTGCAAAGGTCTATCTAAACGGTGAACTGATCGCAGAGCATAAGGGAGGCTTCCTCCCGTTCGAGGTACAGATCAACGAGTATCTGAGAGAAGGGGAGAATCTCCTGACGGTGGCGGTGGACAACCGGATTGACCATACCACCCTTCCGGTCGGCAGCGAAGCGGGCGGCGGAATGGGAGATTTAATGGGAATGGGAGGAGGAAAGACCTCCAGAAAGAGAAACAATCCCAACTTCGATTTCTTTAATTACTGTGGAATTACACGTCCGGTCAAGCTTTATACGACTCCGGCCTCATATGTACAGGACATCTTCTTAAACGCGGAGGTGGAGAATACGACGGCGCGTATTGCCTACCACCTTGAGACCGTGGGAGACAAAACCGCGAAAATCGCCGTATACACGAAGGACGGCAGACTGGCGGCGGAAGCGGAAGGAACCGACGGTACCCTGGAGATTTCCGATGTTGTCCTGTGGCAGCCGCTCTGCGCCTATTTATATGAGGTGAGAGTGACCTTCGGTGAGGATGTCTACTCCCTTCCTTACGGTGTCCGCACCGTGAAGACGGAAGGCGGAAAATTCCTGATCAACGGCCGTCCGTTCTATTTCAAGGGCTACGGCAAGCACGAGGACACGTTCCCGGCCGGCCGAGGGCTTAACATGCCTATGAATACGAAGGATATTTCCCTGATGAAGTGGCAGGGAGCCAACAGCTTCCGCACGAGCCATTATCCGTACAGCGAAGAGATGATGCGTCTGTGTGATGAAGAGGGAATCGTGGTGATCGACGAGACACCGGCAGTTGGAGTTCATTTGAATTTCGGGGGCGGCGCAAACTTCAAGGACGGAAAGCGGGTCAACACCTTCGATCCGCCGGAAGAGGGCGGAATCCGGACGCACGAACACCATATGGACGTAGTCCGCGATATGATTCTGCGTGACAAGAATCACGCCTGTGTTGTCATGTGGAGTATTGCCAACGAGGCCGATTCCGGCGGACCTGGCGCCTACGCCTACTTTAAACCGTTATACGATCTGGCAAGGGAGACCGATCCTCAGAAACGTCCCTGCACCATCGTCAGTGTCCAGATGCCTAATTACAAGGAGGACTGCACCATTGAGCTGAGCGACGTCTTCTGCTTAAACCGCTATTACGGCTGGTATGCCTGCGGCGGCGATTTAGACATGGCAAAGGAGCTGTGCCGGGAAGAACTGACCTTCTGGAATTCCCTCGGTAAACCGTTCATGTATACAGAATACGGAGCGGACACAGTAAGCGGCTTCCACGACACGACTCCGGTGATGTACACGGAGGAGTATCAGGTAGAGTACTATAAGGTCAATCACGAGGTAGCGGACTCCATGGAAAATTTCGTAGGCGAGCAGGTATGGAACTTTGCCGATTTTGCAACCAGCCAGAGCCTTCTCCGTGTGCAGGGCAACAAAAAGGGAATCTTCACAAGAGACAGAAAGCCGAAGCTGGTCGCCCATTACCTCCGCGACCGCTGGACGAAGATTCCGGAATTTGGATATAAAAAATAGTAGAACGGTCTATTTGGTGTGAAAGTATAAAAACTTCGTAAAGCTGCATGAATACTATATTTTTGCGAGTTTGCGCGTTTCTGCATCAGAGTTTTCAAAATACGTTTGGCGCTTTTTGACGCCTGCGTCCCTTTCCGCACTCTTTCTTATCCATTTTACGGTAAGAAAATTATGGAGCAAGCTTAGAAAGAGGGTGGTAAAATGGTACAAATTACTGTAAAATGAAACCATAATAATCAATTAATATTCTTTGAATTTAACTGGGGACGATATTCGTAGATCAGTCGAAGTATTAAAGGAATATAAGCCAGGATATCAACCGGGAGAGTTTGAATTAAAAGATGCATTGTAATAGGAGGATTTCTTATGAATCATTTCTTTGAAGCACTCATAAGCGAAGGAAAGAATAAGGCACTGCCTGAAGAGTTTGATTATTTTGGAAAACTGATTGGCAGTTGGAAGATCGACTATGTTGACAATAGCAATTCCCGCGTGATAAAAGGCGAATGGCATTTCTCGTGGGTTCTTGAGGGAATGGCGATACAGGATGTGATTGTCTTGCCCGGCTTTGAATACGGAACAACGCTTCGTGTCTACAAGCCTGACGTACACGCCTGGGATGTCACATATTGTTATACTGGTAAAATTATGCGGTTTGAAGCGGCAAAGCAGGATGATAAGATCGTTCTCACAAACACTGAGGATAAAAGCAGAAAATGGGTTTTTGTTAAAATTGAGGACAAGTTTTTTCATTGGCAGGATGTTGCAGTTAAAGAGGATGGCGAGTGGCTTGTTAATTTCGATTTATATGCCGAGCGCGCCTGATCAATATAAATGCTTCGACTCATTGGTATAAGTCTACGATACGAATGGCCGTATTCCGTTCAGCAGCGGGAGGCGGCCATTTTTTGTTGTCTGCCTGCGCCCCATGAATTCGTTGACCGGGCCGAAAGAGTCAATTTCCGTGTATGATTTGGTTAAGATATGCGTAGAACGCATCTGGAAAAATGATTACAATGAGATAGAACCAGGGGTGGTACGATTCGGATTCTGACCGGACCGAATAAGTACAATAAACGACGGAGGAGAGAAAAATGAGACAAAGAAGAGTGATGGCAATTATGATGGCGGGGATGTTATGCGTATCAACGGCTCTGACAGGCTGTGCGAAGGCACCGGGGAAAGAACAGACCGAGGCGCAGGCCATGGAGCCGGCACCGGTGACCCTGTATTTGACGCGGCACGGGAAGACCATGCTCAATACGACAGGGCGTATGCAGGGCTGGTGTGATTCTCCGCTTACGGAGGACGGCGCGGCGGTGGCTGAAAAACTGGGACGAGGGTTAAAAAAAGCCGGAATTACTTTTGATGCGGTTTATACAAGTGACAGTGGCAGAGCAATGGAAACGGCAGAGCTGATCCTGAAGAATAACGGACAGCCGGAGGTATCCTTACAGAGAAATCCCAAAGTCCGGGAGGTGTGCTACGGAATTTACGAGGGTGCCATGCCGGCGGAAGCATACACACCGGCTGCAAAGGCACTGGGCTATGACAGTGTGGACGCTATGATGGGAGCGGTCATGGGAGGCAAGCTGAAAATTGAAGAAGCGGTAACTGCAATGGCGGAAACCGATGAGAGCAAAACCGCGGAGACGTGGGAAACTGCACAGAAGCGGGTAATGGACGGAATCCGTGAGATCGCGGGTGAGGCCGCAGAGCGTGGGCATAAACAGGTTTTGGTGGTTTCACATGGGATGGCCATATCAGCAGCAGTGGCTGCCATCGACCCGGATGCAGCAGCGGGAGAACTGGGGAATGCCTCCATCACAAAAATTATCTATGACAACGGAACGTTTACCGTGGAATCGGTAAATGATATGAGTTATATAGAAGAGTAGGGATCAGCAAGAGGGGAAAAATGGATAGAAAAGGATAGGGAAGACGGCGATTGACCGTATTTTCCCTATCCTTTTTTACTCACTATAAAGA
>NZ_JBKVCZ010000103.1:0-23577 GCF_046966825.1 Hungatella sp.
GGCGGAGGGGTAACTGGTGGAGTCTGCTGTACTGGTGGCGTTACCGGCGTCTGCTGTACTGGTGGAGGGGTAACTGGTGCCTGCTGTACTGGTGGAGTTACTGACGCAGCCTGCTGTACCGGAGGCGTGCCGGTAAACTGTATTGTCGGATTTGCCTGGCGGTAATGATCTGGCCCATTCGCTAATTCCATCAGTGCATCAGTTTCGACCGTCGAAACTGCATTTGCAAACTCCCGCATTTCCTGGATACTTTCAAAAGTTGCTGTAATCATCATAATTCGATTCCTCCTAATTCTTTCTTTAATATCATCAGCTCATCCTTTGTGAGCGTGACTCCTTTTGTCATCTCAGACCGATCCGCGTTCCAGCCGCGAAGGTCGTACTTCGGTTCATGGTCTCCCCATTTCACCAGGTTCAACTCCTTGTGGTACTTTCCTTCGCCCGGAAACTCGATCAGAGTCTCCAGGATCTCACATTTCAGTTCTTTTGCCATCTTCTATCCCCTTTCTCGATCTATTTCGTTTTCATTTTTAAGCGCCGCGCGAATTGCCTCCAATTCTTCCTGCACTCTCCACACGTAGTCTCTGGTGATGTCGATGTATGCACATATAACTTCTCGGTTATTACTCCAGCTTCGCATTTGGTCATCATCTGGAAGAACTCCAGTATAAGAATTCTGAAGTTGCTCCAGAATAAAATCGGCTTTTTCGAGAGCATGATCTGGAAGACTGTCGAGGATTGAATTCCGCAGTACTATGCGATCCATTACTTCATTTGGTAATTCTTTTGCTTGTACCATCTTGATTTCTCCTGTCTCCCTCTGCTATAATGAGGGTGTCAAATTATTATCAGTTACCTTGAATCCCTGGGAGTTGCCGCTCCTGGGGTTTCTGCTTTTAACGCCTCCATACGGCGTACCGCGTAGGAAAGTTCTCCAAGGCTATTTGTACTCGGAAGCATTTCCACATCCGGATAATTGTCGGAATTCCAACCAGTAGAATACATATGAATATCTATCCAGCCCACTTGCCCAGAAAACTTAAAAAATGCTGTCGGAAGATCGCCCGTAATGCCTTGCTTTCTGGGTTCCAATCCGTTGATATCCAGCGCCAGATCAAGCAATCTGTGGATCTGTTCACGCTTCCGCTTCTCCCTCTTCTTCTCTAATCGTTTCTTCATCGTTCTCACCTTCCTTCTTCCAGTTCTCTTGCATGGGTATTCATAAAGTACACCGTCATGTGATTGATCTGCATAAACTCATCTTTCGTTATTGCTTCCAACTGGCGCGCCATACAAGCCTGTCCATATGTCTGATAGAGCAGATCACGCGACAAAGAGCGCTGCGCATACCGCGCCTGCTTTTCTAATTGCTTCATGATTGTTTCTCTCTGCATTTGATTCCCTCCTCCTGCAGCTCTATGCATAACCACAAGTTGTCCCGACTTCCAGCCATTCCTTTTCACCATAGTTATCATAGCGATATATATACGTCCACTCAAAGGAGTTTCCGCTATCACCATGAGACAACAGCGTCCCTGAAACTGTTCTGAAATATCCGCCAGTGTCAGATATTCTACAGGGCTGTCGTCCGATTCGTATTTTTTCCATACCGGCTCCAGCACTATGTGTTCAGGCCCTTCTTCAGCGATATCCTCCTTGCAACACAGGACAATAACCATATCGTTCATGCTGTCAAAATATGTTTCTTCGGCATTAACTCTCTTCACTGTCTTTCTCCCCTCTTACAACGCTTCCAGTGAAACGCAAACTGCTAAAATGATAATCACACCAGCCACAAAGATAACCGCCGGCATCAGCCACCGCTCCGTTACTTCCAGCAGGCGAGATCGGCTGTCGTCCTCGAAGTCGTCGAGGTTGTCAATGTATTTCTGCATTCTGAATCACCTCCCACTGCTTGTCCATCGGTACCGCTATTAAGCGGTTTCATCTTTCTGTACCTCGTCTTTCTTTTTAATAGATTTTACAGTCACTGTTGCTTCTCCTCGTGCAGTCAAAATTCTTGCAAGGGCTTCAAATGCCTTTTCCACGTTAAGGCTATTTACTGCGATTACAGTATCTTTCATATCACCACCCCTCTCTGATAGATTGTATGTCTGACTGGTTGTACTACTTGCGTTGTCCTTCATTTTCCATTGACATGCATGTTCGATAGTGGTATATTTGCCATATCGAACATAAGTTTGTTTTAGGCATCATTTTCAACCGTGAAAAGGTCCTTAAGTTCTGAATCAGGAAAGTATGTTTGCTGGATTCGCACACACTCTTCATAGAGCCATTGTGTTGTTCCGTTAAACCTTGTGTGAATTGTGCTGTAAGACAAATCAAGCATTGCAGCTATTTCTTTCCTGGATATGCCATACCTTTTCATTTCTGCTTCTAAGTTCTTGCAGTTAATTTTCACAGTTTTTATTCACCCTCTTTCTGGTTTTGCGATATACCGCAATTTATAAATATACTATATTGCATTATATCGCAATTGTCAATAACTTTTTGCAGTATTTCGCAATTTATTATTTACATATTGCAAAAAATAGTGTATTATCAAACTAGAGGTGATCATATGGAGAGAGCACAGATTTTACGAAATATTATGGAAGAAAAAAACATGAAAGTTGCTGATTTAGTACGGATTACAGGTATTGCTTATTCAACCATTAAATCTATGCTAGAAAATGGTATTGAAAAAACAAGTTATGTAAATGTTTGCAAAATCTGCGATGCGTTAGGAATTAGTACCGACGAGCTCGAAGCAATGGCAAATGATGGCTCCAAAGCAGTTCCTCAGCCCACCTATGCTGATGTAGAAAAACTCGTAGCCAGAAATGGAAAGAAAATGTCTGTTGAACAGAAAATGCGCCTGATACAGCTCCTGTCCGAAATTGAATTTGAGGACTGATTTTATTGAGAAATTATTTATGCTGCACCGATTTTAATAGAGCTGGACTTAACCGATTGCTAAGTTATGTATTAACTGTCTACAAGGAATGCAATATAACTGCTTTTCCAATTGATTGTTTTTCTATACTTAGGCATTATGGTTTTAAGGTTTTGAGTTATTCAGAGTTAAAGGAGATTAACTTTGAGTTATATACTTTATGCCAGAGTTGTACAGAAGACGCTTTTACTTACGAAAAAATCATTGCATACAATGAAAAAAGCTCAAATGAACGTATACGGTTTTCATTAATGCATGAACTCGGACATTTTATAATGAGTCTTCCTTCAACGGATAAATCATTTGAGGATCTCGCCGATTATTTCGCCAGTAATATTCTCGTGCCTCGTGCAACCATCTGGCATATGCGATCAGACAGTATCAGAGGTATCTGTCATACATATGGAGTATCCTGCATGGCAGCGAATCGAATATACGAAGATTATAAAATGTGCCACTTAAGTGAGTGCAAAGAAATAAATCAGGATATACATAACTGTTTTTTTCCTGTTGTTATACCGGAAATGACGGTGCCGAAACCCAAGCCTATCATTGAACAGAAAGAGCCTAAAGAAAAACACGCCACATGGGCAGAGTATCACGATATGCTTGAGAGATATTTTCCTGAGCGGTTACAGAATTATGTTCTGAGATAAAAATATTAAAATGTGGGCTGTCGCCTTTAATACGTCGAAAATAAAAGAGGAAGAAAGTATGAAAAAAGTAATATTGTCTGTCTTAATTATTGTAGGGCTTGTATGTGGCTGTTCTTCAAAAGAGTCTGAACCCGAAAAAAATGTTGAGATTATATTGGATGTTCAACAGTTCTGCGGCATATCCGAAGCAGAACTTATTGAAAAAATGGGAGAACCAGAATCACGTGAGGAATGGAATTATGAAGTAGGAAATCTTTATTCTCCTATAGTCTCCTGTTTTTATAACAATAATGAATTTGAATTTATGCTAAATAGCGATAAAGTTCAGCGTATTTCAATACATGCTGATTCATATAATCACACCGATGGGGCCCCCTTTACATTTGAGTCAAAGGACGATATTCTTCCAATGTTTGGAATTACTATTGAAGATGTAAAATACGCAAAAAAAATCGATACTAATAGCGCTTTAAGGTATCAAGATTTTGCAAATATAAAATCGTTTTGGATTCCCGAATATGAGAACAATTCATTTGATGAAGTCAAGGTAGATTTTTCAGATTTATTTGAATAGACGAAAAAAGCCCTAGGAGCTACCAACTCCCAGAGCTTTTCACATAGATTCTCTTGCCGGATCATTCCGGAAAGATATGTCTTTCTCGCAAATTGATTATATCATTTCCAGAATGTCCTGACAAGAGGTGTATTTTTTATACGCAAAATTAATACACTAGACCAAGGAGATGATATTATGGCAAAAACTCAGACCGCCCTTCAGCGCGTAGCCCTCTACATCCGTGTATCCTCCGATGAGCAGGCTGAACGTGGTGATTCTATCCGCGATCAAAAGGAACGCGGAACTAAATATATCGATGATCACCAGAACATGATCCTTCAAGATACCTATATCGACGACGGCGTTTCCGGCCAAAAGCTGGACCGTGATGATTTTACCCGCCTGATCGGGAATGTCAAAGCCGGCCTGGTCGATCTCATCATATTTACGAAATTAGATCGATGGTTCAGGAGTCTTCGCCATTATCTTAACACTCAGGTTATATTGGATAAATACAACGTAGCCTGGACAGCCATTGACCAACCTTATTTTGACACCTCCACGCCTTATGGGCGGGCATTCGTGGCCCAGTCTATGACCTGGGCAGAACTGGAAGCTCAGAATGGCGGCCTCCGTGTTGCCGACGTGTTCCGAAGCAAGGTAGAGCATGGCGAAGTTATAACCGGAAAGGTGCCGCGCGGCTACATGATTCAAAATAAGCATTTAGTTTTTTCTGACGAGGCACCCGCGATGTTGGATAGTATTCAGTACTTCCATCGGGAACAGGGACTTGCCAAAACCGTAAACTACATGCGGGAAACCCACGGAATAAATATGAGTATCCAGAACCTAAAAAACAGTATCCTGCGAAACGAGAAATACACCGGCCGTTATCGCGGCAACGAAAATTACTGTCCGCGCCTAATTTCTGACGAGATGTATCAGGACATTCAACGTGTCCTTGACAACAACAGCACGATACGCTCCAGCCAAAAATATCCCTACATATTCTCAGGAATCCTGATTTGTGACGAGTGTGGTCATAAAATGAGCGGCTGCCACATTAACGTCGTGAGCCGCAGGACCAGCGGAAAAGTCTATCGCTACAAATATCCTGCCTATGAATGCCTGCAGTACCGTGCATACAAAAAATGCAGCAACGGCGGTGAGATTCGAGAAATGAGGATTGAAGAATATTTATTAGAACACATCCGGGAAGAGTTAAGCGGCTATCTGGTAGATTTTGAGACAGGGGAAGCCAAGAGAATTGATAATCGCGCAAAAAAGAATAAGATCCGCAGGAAACTAGACCGTTTGAAGGATTTGTACCTGAATGAAGTGATCAATCTGGAAGAATATAAAAAAGACCGCGCGGAGTATGAGGAACAGCTTGCTGCCCTCCCAGACATGGAACAACCAATAAAAAATCTAAAACCGCTTAAGCAAGTTCTGGACTGCAATTTTGAGATCATCTATAATAATTTAAACAATGAGGAAAAGAGGGCCTTCTGGAGGTCAATTATTAAGGAAATCCGTGTATCAAAGAGCATTGGGCGGAACCGGAAATATCAAATTATCTTTTTGTAATTGTTTTACCGTTAAGTTAAGTTACCGGTATGCTGATTCATTCCTGTCATTTCATTAAATACGGTACTCTTTCCCACATTCGGGTTGCCGGCCAGGGCGATCACCTTATCGTCTTCCTGGCGCTTCCTGATTTCCAGCCCGCAGTCTACGGACTTGATTCCGACAGAATCTCTGCTTAACCCCATATTACGTCCTCCGTTTCCTCCTGTTCTGACTTGCCCTCACAGATCGAGGCAGTATCTGCGGCCGAAACCATGTCTGGATTCTTCTCCGCTTTTGCTTTCCGGTATCCCGGCTCCATCCTGCATACCATCACACGTCCGGAGTCTTCACTCCTCAGCGCAATGACGGCCCCGCGGATCACATAAGCGCAGGGGTCTCCCAGAGGGCTCTTCCCCACACACTCCACTACGGTTCCTTCAATCAGACCGATGTCCTGAAGACGTCGTCTCATATCATCAAAAACGGCCAGCTCGGATATAACTGCCTTCTGGCCCTTTTTTAAATCGGTTAACTGGATTACTTCTGTCATTAAAATTTACCTCCGAAAATGTTTCCATATCCTAACATATGCGAAGGCTGGTACAGTGGTTCCGCAGGATTTTTGCATTTTTTCAGACAGCAGGTCAGTTTCCCTGACCGCAATGATTAAGAAGCTCTTCCCCAGGCCTGTCATAGATCATTCTCCGCCGGAATATACTAAACTGATATGCGGATACCGACAAGGAGGTAACAAATGGACCAGGAAGATAATTTTTATACATTAAAAGGCTATTCCCTGCTGGAACACGTTCAGATCACCTACTCCATGGAGGACTATTTGGAAATGATCTGCCGCCTCAGTCAGGACGGCACTCCGGTCCGGATCGGAGACCTCGCCAAATGCCTTCATGTCCGGCCTTCATCCGCCTCAAAAATGGCCGGAAACTTACGCAGCAGCGGGCTTGTGAGGTTCGAAAAATACGGTACAGTCACACTGACCGAGGCGGGTCTTCAGCTTGGACGCTATCTCCTGTTCCGCCATACGGTGCTGCAGAATTTCTTCTGCTATATTAATGAAACCACCGATGAACTGGAACAGGCTGAGAAAGTAGAGCATTTCATCGACCCGAAAACTGTGTATAATTTGAAAAAATGGCTGGATAAATTTACATAGACAGTCTTGTGCGAATCCTTAATTCGTCGTATACTATAGGTTACACGATGATGTTCATAACAAGGAGGAACAGACACATGGATAAGATTAAGATGACAACCCCCATCGTCGAGATGGACGGCGACGAGATGACCAGGATTCTCTGGAAGATGATCAAAGATCATTTACTGCTTCCCTACATTGACTTAAAAACAGAATACTACGATCTCGGCCTGGAATACCGCGACGAAACAGACGATCAGGTCACCGTCGATTCCGCCAACGCCACTAAAAAATATAAGGTTGCAGTCAAATGTGCCACCATCACCCCCAATGCCGCCCGTGTAAAAGAGTACAACTTAAAAGAGATGTGGAAGAGCCCCAACGGCACGATCCGTGCGATCCTGGATGGCACCGTATTCCGTGCTCCGATTGTGGTTAAGGGAATCGAACCGTGTGTAAAGAACTGGAAAAAGCCGATCACCATTGCAAGGCATGCTTACGGCGACGTATATAAGGGTTCCGAGATGAAGATTCCGGGAGCCGGGAAAGTCGAGTTAGTCTATACGGCAGAAGACGGAAGTGAGACCCGTGAACTGGTACATAATTTCGCAGGCGCCGGTATTGTACAGGGCATGCACAACTTAAATAATTCCATAGAAAGCTTTGCCAGAAGCTGTTTCAACTACGCTCTGGATACGAAACAGGATTTATGGTTTGCCACCAAGGACACCATTTCCAAAAAATACGATCACACCTTCAAGGATATTTTCCAGGATATTTTCGACGCAGAGTATGCTGCTAAGTTTGAGGAAGCCGGAATCACTTACTTCTATACTCTGATCGACGATGCGGTCGCCCGTGTCATGAAGTCCGAAGGCGGCTATATCTGGGCCTGCAAGAATTATGACGGCGACGTTATGAGCGATATGGTTTCTTCCGCATTTGGCTCTCTCGCCATGATGACCTCCGTTCTCGTATCTCCGGATGGCGATTACGAATATGAGGCCGCCCATGGAACCGTACAGCGCCACTATTACAAGCACTTAAAGGGAGAAGAGACCTCCACCAACTCGGTGGCCACCATTTTCGCCTGGACCGGTGCTTTGAGAAAGCGCGGAGAGTTAGACGGCAACAACGACCTGATGGATTTTGCAGACAAACTGGAGAAAGCCACCATAGATACCATCGAAAGCGGTGAGATGACAAAGGATCTGGCACTCATCACCACCATACCGAATCCTACCGTATTAAACAGTGAGGATTTCATCAAAGCAATCGCTGCCCGTCTCTAAGGGAGAGCTTCACTTAACGGCCTTCCCTCAACGGCCTTCCCTCAACGGCCTTCAGCGAAACGTAATCTGACTGCTGCTACTGCAATCCCTCCGAACCGCGGGTCCTCTCACGGTACCGGAGGGATTTTCATAAACCAGCACTGGTATTTACGCCGGGAGGCACTAACTATCCATTATTATCAGGAGGCACTGTCCATGAGATACAAACCCAAAGACCACACACTGAAAAACGGCGTTCTCTGCCACTTAAGAAGTCCTCTTCCCGCCGACGCGGCCGCCATCCTTCATCTGATGAAGGCCACCTCAGACGAGACAGACTTCATGGCCCGGTACTCCGATGAAATTACCATGCCCACCCTGCGGGAAGAAAAATTTCTGGAGTCCACGCTGAGCAGTCCCGCAGACTTAATGATTTGTGCCGTTGTGGACGGAACCATCATCGCCAATGCCGGCTTAAGCCCTATCGCCCAGAGGGAACGGTACCGCCACCGCGCGACCTTCGGCATATCCATCCGGAAAGAGTACTGGGGCCTGGGAATCGGCTCCCTGCTTCTGTCGGCCATCATAACATGTGCCGGAGAAATGGGGCTGGAGATGATCGAGCTGGAGGTTGTCTGCGAAAATAAGCGTGCGATCGCCCTTTATGAAAAATATGGCTTCCGCATCTACGGCACCCGCCCCCATTCCTTTAAATACCGGGATGGCAGCTACGCAGATGAGCATCTCATGCTGCTGGACCTCTGATTGTCCGTACTGATTTTCGACATTATTTTTTAAAAAAGGACAAAAATCCCTGTTCAATTCATTATCAGAATGATATAATATCTATTATCATATGTTGTATTGGTAATGGAAGGGATCCTGATCATGAATTTAAGACATCTTACTATCTTCAAAACCGTCTGTGAAGAGGGCAGTATTACTGGAGCGGCGAAAACGCTGTCCATGACGCAGCCGGCTATTTCCCACGCGATCAATGAACTGGAGGAATCCGTAGGCGCCTCTCTCTTCGACCGCGTTTCCAGGAAAATCGTCATCAATGAGAACGGCAAATTCTATCTCTCTAAAGTGATACCGCTTCTGGAGCTCTATCACGATCTTGAAACCTGTTCCGGCTCCTTAAACCGCCAGACTCCTCTTCGGATCGGCTCCTGTGTGACTCTGGCCAGCTTCCTGCTGCCCGGAGTTATTTCCCGTTTTATGAAAAGCAATCCGGAGTCCGTCGTCAAGGTCACGGTAAATAATTCCAAGGAGATTGCACAGCTGCTGCTGAAAAATGAGCTGGATATCGGTCTGATCGAGGGCGTCGTGCCCAACGAACAGCTGGAGAAAATTCCATTTTCCTCCTATCCGCTGGCCGTCATCTGCGCGCCCGACCATCCATTCGCCCGCCTGGCCAGCCAGCCCGTATCCCTGGAACGCCTCGTGGAAGAGCCTCTCATCCTGCGCGAGGAGGGCTGCACGATCAGAGACGCCTTCGACTGCGCCCTGACTCTGCACAACTTAACCGCCGCGCCGCTGTGGTCCAGCACCAATTCCGACGTAATCGTCCAGGCCGCCCGTGAGAACCTGGGAATCGGCGTTGTTCCCCGAATCTTTGCAGACCCCTACATTCAGCGCGGGGAGATTGTGGAGATAGACGTAAAGGAATTTGATGTCAGCTGTATGAACCATGTAGTATTTAATAAAGATAAATTTCAGAGCGAGAGTTTCCAGGCATTTATTAATCTGGTGCTATTCGATTAATCTTGTTATCCAAAAAGTACGGCGGAGAAACAGAATATTCCGTTTCTCCGCCGTACTTTTTACGTTTTCTCCTAACCGTAAGCAGCAGGCTATTTACATATCCACTACACTACCACAGAAAAACCTCTTTCCCCGCAAGCTTCATCAACGCCTCCAGAAAGTAGTAATCTCCATATATAATCGAAAATTCATGTTCCGTGTCGTGGTAGGCCGCCGTACATTTCTCCAGCAGCTGATCTTCTTCCTCATTCCAATTGCACCGCTCCGAAGCAAGCGTTCTCAAAAGGCGAAGCGCCGCCTGCAAATAGACACGGCTTTCCCGGCCCTTTTCCTGCTTTGCAATCTCAATAAGCCCGCAGGCGCCGATGGCGGCGGCGGTGGAGTCTTCCAGCCCGCAGTCCTCCGGCTGCCGGAAATCCACCGGAATCAGATTGCTCTCCGGAATATTGGCGATAAAGTAGTTGGCGATTCTCTTGGCGGTGTCGAGATACTTTCTGTCATTCGTGTGTAAGTAGCTCAGGACAAATCCGTATAAGCCCCACGTCTGGCCTCTCGTCCAGGAAGAGCCTTCGCCGTATCCCTGGCCTCCGTAGTCTCTGACAATCTCCCCTGTCTCAGGATTGAATTCCACGATATGACGGACAGACCCGTCAGCCCTGACAAATGCATTCATCGCAGTATCCGCGTGATCCACGGCGATCTCATAGAATCTCGGATCCTTCGTCTCCTCAAAAGCCCAGTAAAGCAGGGGAAGGTTCATCATGCAGTCGATGATGGCCCAGCCGCGGTTGTCTTCCTGCCGATACCCCATCCCGTCATTCCAGGCCCGTAAGAACCTGCCCCGCGGATTGTAGCGGCCCGCCAGGTTACAGGCGGCCAGCATACTGCGGTTTTTCGACTTCCAGTCACCGGTCAGCCGGTAATCGGCGACGGAGGTCAGAAGCCACTTAAATCCATGGTCATGGGTCAGCCCTTCCGCGCACATCAAGTTTCTGTCCATCTTCTCTTCCGTTTCCACGGCGATTTTCTTATATTCCTCGTCCTGGGTCAGAGCGTACAGCTGCCACATCATGCCTCCCCAGAATCCATTGGTCCACCAGTCTATCTGGTCATCCCCCGACCGGTCGTCATGGACGCCGTCAACGGTCGTATACGGGATCTTGTGGGCGGAGCGTCCGCTCACCTTCTTAAGCTTCTCTTCTGCCCTCTTCAGAGTTTCGCCGGCCCATGCCAGCTCCTCTTCCTTTAATGGTAATTGTTCTGTCATATTTTCGTCTCCTCCGTCAACCTTTCACCGATCCAATCATAACGCCCTTTACAAAGTATTTTTGAATAAACGGATAAATCACAAGCACGGGAACCATGCTCACCACGATCAGCGCGTACTTGATTACGCCCGCCGCCTGGGCGAGCTGTGCCTGCAGCTCCGGATCCGTCACAGTGGAGGGATCGATCTGATCCGCCATTAAGATCTCCCGCAAAAACAGGGTCAGTGGGTACAGTGCCTTGTCATGAAGATAGATCATGGCATTGAAGTAGGCATTCCAGTGGCCCACTCCGTAGAACAGCACCAGCACCGCCACGATCGCCTTCGAGAGCGGCAGGACGATCCGGATAAAATACATGAAATCCGAGCAGCCGTCTATCCTGGCTGCCTCCAGCAGCTCTCCGGGAATCGAATTCTGGATAAAAGTCTTTGCTATAATCAGGTTGTAGACCCCGATCGCCCCCGGAAGCAGCAGCGACCACACCGTATTCAGCAAATGCAGCTTCTGCACGAGTATGTACGACGTAATCATACCGCCATTAAAGAACATGGTAAATGTAAAGACCAGCATGATCGCGTTCCGCCCCGGAAGATCGTCCCTGGACAGGCAGTAAGCCGCCGTCAGGGTCATGATAATATTGACTGCCGTTCCCACAAACGTATAAAACAGGGAGTTACGGAATCCCGTCCACACCGTCTTCGTATGAAACACGGTCTTATAGCCCTCGAGGCTGAAATCCACCGGAAACAGGACCACCTTGCCGCTCTGCACCGCGGTGCCGGACGAAAATGACGCGCTGATCACATAGACACAGGGATACAGCACAAGGACAAAGAAAATCGTCAGGAGAGCCGTAATCACAACGTAAAACACTTTGTCATTCAGACTGTAATTCTTAAATTTTCGCATTTTTGCCCTCCTTAAAAGATCCCATTGCCGCTCAGCTTCTTGCTCCCCCAGTTTGCTATCATCAGAAGGATAAAATTGATCACCGAGTTAAACATACTGATGGCCGTCGATAGCGAGAAATCATTGATTCCGCTGGCGAGTCCCACCTTGTATACATAGGTCGATATAATTTCACTGTAATTCAGATTCAGATTATTCTGCATCAGCAGGACTTTCTCAAATCCCACATTCATGATGTTGCCAACCGCCAGAATCAGCATAATGCTGGCGGTTGGGAGTATGGTTGGAACGTCGATGTAGAGCAGCCGCTGGAACCTGCTTGCCCCGTCAATCTCAGCCGCCTCATGAAGGGACTGGTCCACACCGGCCAACGCAGCAATATAAATAATCGCACTGTAGCCCGTGCTCTGCCATACCCCCGACCAGACGTAGATGTGCTTAAACAGCTTCCCGTCCGCCAGAATATTCGGCGCCGTCCGGTTGGTAAACATCGTATAAAGGCTCCCATAGATTCCGCTCCGGTTGTTCAGTACCTGGAAAATCAGTCCCACCATGACTACGGTCGAGATAAAATACGGCACGTACGTGATCGTCTGGATCGCCTTCTTATACCGCTTTCCCAGCATTGCATTCAACAGCAGCGCGAAGATAATGGGAATTGGAAATGACACCGCGAGGCTGTATAAGGAGATCATCAGCGTATTTTTCATGATGATCGGGAATTTGTATGAGGTGAAGAACTTGACAAAGTTGTCAAGTCCCACCCATGCGCTGCCCCAGATTCCCTGTCTCACATTATATTTCTTAAACGCGATCACCAGCCCGCCCATGGGGACGTATGCAAATACCGCTATGTAGATGAGCGGCAGCAACAGCAGCAGATAGAGCTGCCATCTGGCGAGAATCTGTCTCTTCAAATCTCTTTTGCCCGCAACCGGGCTGTCTTTTCTGTTTCCTGCCACAATAAATTCCTCCGGGTTCCTCTCTATTCCACAGAACGGTCATAGGCCGCCTGCGCGCACTTTTGCCACTCGTCGAGGCCCATTCCCTTTAGTTCTGACATATAAGCATCCCATCCGCTCTCAATATCTCTTGCCCCGGTGATAAACTCTGCCATTGTCTGGTTTACATAAGTTGGTATGTTAGAAAGGGCTTCCTGAATCTGTCCTGCCTCATCCTCGGTATAGTGAAGAAGCGGGAGAACCTTCTCCGGATGCTTGTCAAAATAATACTCATAGCTCTTGGCATTTAGCTGTGTCTTGTCTTCCGGGTTGTACGTTACCATGCCGTTTGCAACCGTGTTCATTTCCGCAAGGCTCGCATATCTCGGTGATACGCCGTGCCATGTCTTTGCTGCCGGCTCCAGCCAGTAGTTGGAGATATAAGCCAGTGTCACCTTGTCGTAGAGGCCGGCCGCCACATAGGCATTGTTCATCTTCTCCAGTTCCGCCGGGGTTTCGGTATAATCAACACCCTTTTCACCGAATCTGGCTACCGTGGAGGCCTCATGATCGTAGAACGCATCCGCCAGTTTCACAGCCAGATCTACATTTTTACAACCATTAAAAATAAAGAATTCCTGGTTTGGCGAGTATTCTGTATATGGTGTATAGTTGGTTCCGTCCGGTCCCTTAACCGGATTTAAAATCTCCATTTCCAGATAGTTGCTGTTGTTTGCCGCATCCGGATAGTTGGAGAGCGAACCGAAGGACACCAGCCCCACCACATTGGTTTCTTCGTTTAAAGTTGCCTTAAACTGTGTATCGTCATCGGTAAAGATGGCCGGTGAGAGCAGGCCCTCTTTGTAAAGATCGTTCATGTAAGTCAATCCGGCCTTCCAGCCCTCCGTCGTAAACGGAGCGATAACGGTCTTTCCGTCCTTGTCAAGGGCGAGGCCGCCGTTTAAATTGCCGCCGTTCCAGAATTCAAAGGAGTTCATGAGTGCGGCCGTGATATTCTGGCCGTAGCCGCCTGCCTGATAGCCGTAAGCGCCGATCTCATCCTGCACGCCGTTTCCGTTGGGATCCTGATCATGGAACGCCTTCAATACGGTTTTCAGTTCATCCGTTGTCGTCGGCATGGTCAGTCCCAGCTTGTCGATCCAGGCTTTATTGATAAACATACGATTGGGCGTCACATTCCAGGTCTCCGGTTCATATTTGGATAAGCTGTACATGTTACCGTCCGCCATCGTCTGGGCCGCTTCCATCACTTTCTTGTCTTCTTCCGGGATTGCGTTGTAATTCGGCATCCTGGAAGCATCCTCTGTATATTCGTTTAAAGGCAGGAACACTCCGCTGCTGCCGTATTCCAATATTGTCTCCGGTGTCAGCGCATTATCCACAATCAGCACATCCGGCAGATTGTCATTGGAGGTGGCCATGAGGGACACCTTTGTCCTGACCTCATCCGTAGCCGCCGGAAGCTGATAAAACTCAATCTCAATCCCCAGCTTGTCTTCCAGATATTTCGTGAAGTAGTTGTTATCGTAATCCGTCACATAGCTGTTTGTCTGGATCGCAACCACCAGCTTATTGTCTCCGCTGCCCTGTGCCTCCGTCACAGCCGCCGTCGTATCACCTTCTGCGCGGTCTGTCCCGCCGGCCGACCCGCCGTTTCCTTTCTGGCAGCCCGATAATGCGGCTGCGGCCATCACTGCGGCCATTCCCAACGCCGCTGCTCTCTTCCCATTTTTTCTCATGATACTTCTCCTCCTTTATGATCGTTTCTCATTACTGCTTCCTGGAAGGAATACGTGCGGCCATCGGAAAAACCCACCTCCATATCCCCGTCCTCTATGTTTTCACCCCCGTAAACGCGGCAGGCCGTGACCTCCCCTGCGCCGTGAGGGTATAAAACCGTTACCATTCTAATACTGTCAGACTCTGCACGGGCGACGATACAGTTGATCTCCCGGTACATTCCCTGCTCGGTCCCTGTGGCCGCATACCCCTGCCACTCCGGCTCTTCTCTCCCGCGGATTATTTCCATGGTTTTCTCGTTCCCGGAAACGCAGACGGCCATCTCCTCCAGGTCCACCCCCGCCTCCGTGATCACTGGATTTTCACTGTCTACATGCCAAAGGAAATCGTACACATGAGGATTCCGGGACTCCAGCCGGTCCACCACAAGGAAAAACGGGTTCAGCCCCTCCGGCGCTTTTTTGATAAAATAGACCGATCTTGTATGACGCACTCCGGTCTCCTTGGGCGGAACCTCGTCTTTTGCATTCTCCTCATTCTTTCCGGGTTTTCCCCAGTTCCAGCATTCCATACCGCCGTACGCCCCGTCATAACAGCCCTCTGCCCAGTCACAGGAGTCTCCGATTCCCCACTTCATCCCGGAAAGCTTTTCGATATCGCTGTCTTCCCAGACATACGAAGCTCTTCGGTTCTGCCCCTTGTGGTCCACCAGGACCGTATTGTGTGCCCTGGAGGACAGACAGTAGCGCCTCATCTCGGAATCGTCGTAGGCATAATTTCCACCTTCGGTCAGCAGGTACTTCCCCTGTGCGTAAATGAGTAAATTCAGCTTATCCTCATGCTGATGACCCCGTCCAAATGGCGCTGCGTCCAAAAGTCCCCAGACGCTGCCGTTCTCCCATCCATTTCTCATAATGAAGAAACCCGAATAGGGAAGTGCGGTTGACAAGTAATCGGGACGGGTTCCCCGGGTTCCGCCGCTGGCCGCCCAAAGGATGGTTTCCGCCTTCTCTTCTCTTATGAAGGAAAGCTTTGGCTCCAGCAGTTTCCGGCTCGCCTCCCTCCTTCCATCGTTGATATCCGGCAGACATCCATCAGGCATCATGAGCTTCACATCGATCTCACAGGCGGTTGTCAGCCGTTCCGTCATTCGTTCCGGAACCGGGACATCGAACGCCCTGGCCACCAGAATCAGCCGCTCGTAGTTATTGATTACAACATCGTGATATCCCGTGGACAGTTCATACTGGAAGCCATCCGGATAGATCTGACGCCCCAGCTCCTCCTCCAGCGCGGCAAACGCAGACTGAAGCCACTCTTCCCGCTGTTTAAACTGAGGATAGAGAATTCCAATCTGAGCCAGCCCGTTCATCTCCATAATCAGCCAGTTTCCATGCGTCCTGTTTCTGTAAAGCCTCTGCCCGTGTTCCCAGACCGATTGATACCAGTCCACCAGAAGATTGTCGGTAAACGCCTCCTTATCAAAGAATGTGAAAAGCACGTATGGCCAGTTCGCTCCCATCCGGATCCCGCATTCGATCGTCCTCCAGCACTCGGTATCGTACCCGGATACTGACTGCTCCGGGCGTACCGCCTGGCGAACCCAGGAACGGAAAAATTCCGCAGCCTGATAAGCGTATGCCTCCTTCTTTGTCCGGTTGTACTCGTGAGCCAGCATCTTCCACTCATGATGGCGGTTCAGCTGCCACGTCCACTCCCTGTACTGATTATAGGTAGGATTGGCTTTCCAGTTTATCTCCCCCGCTGCCCCAAAATCACAGGGGACCCCTACCGAGATCAGGACGTGCTTTCGCAGACGCTCACATGCCTCCTCATCCGTCTCGCCCGGATATTTATAGACGTTCTCCGGTTCCTCATACGGGATTGCCAAAAAGCGTTCCCTCCTCGCGGCAAGCCCGGACCGCAGCGAAACTGCCAAAGCGCTTCTCGCCTGACCGTAATCATGCTTCTCTGCAAAATGACGCACTTCGCGCATTTCCGGCCGGTCCAAATCGAGACAGCTATGGAAAAATGTCTCATCCGTAAGAAGAGGGCCTTTTTCTGTTTCCGGCATCTTTATGCCTCCTCTCCAATATGTAATTTTTGTATGGCCGTATCGTATCATACCTCTCTGTCTTTTGGATACTGTCATTGAATAAAAAGAATACCGGTGGGTAAGAAAATGGTATCTCATATTTTTCCTGCCCTCTCATATGGTAAGAATTCAAATTAGAAGAAAAAATTGTAAAAAATCTTGTTAAATTATTTGAGGAAGAGCAGCAAATCTATTATGATAAAGCGATTTATTTTATGTAAACAATACGATTTGGCTTTTGATTCCTGGCTAAGATTTCTGCCGTCACAGAATGTACCGTCAAAACAACATAAGGGACAGCGCTGATAAAATTCCTTCAGGCTGTCCCTTTTATGATCTGACATAAGAGTCCCTTACCGGGTCTCACAGTTTTCCTTATACACCTTCGGTGTGACGCCCACCTGTTTGCTGAAATTCCGATAAAATGTATTGACCGCACCGAAACCGGTCATCTGGGCGATCTTATCGTTGCTGTAGTCCGTCGTCGCCAAAAGTTCCTTCGCCTTCTCAATCCGCAGCCGCAGAAGGTACGAGGAAAAGGTCTCACCGGTCTGTTCCTTCAGAAACTGGGATAAATACTTTTCGGAAATTCCGATCTCACTGCTGGCCCGGTAGGCCGAGAGACCTGCCTCCTCGTAATGGCTGTTTAAGTACTGGGGAATCTTCTCCTTCAGCCCCTCGTTCTTACTTTTCTTTGTCTGGCTGATGAAGTCACAGAGTTCGTCAGAACTTCTCCGCAGCATCTCCATCATTTCCCCGCACTTTAGATTCTTCTGGAAGACCGGAAAATTCTCCCTGGAATCCGTCTCTCCGTCCAGATGGAGCCAGGCCGAATACAGGATATTCCGGATCGAATAGAAAATCTGTTCCTTCTGTGCCTCATATAAGTAAGGCATCCTGCTGTAATAGCTCTCCACCTTATCCAGTTGGGTGCAGATTTCCTCCTGCTGCCCGCATATGAGAAGCGTATAGAGATGATTCAAAAAATCCATATTGACCGGATTTGCGTAGAGAGCGTTGGCAGAGATATCGTACGTCTTTACCACATTTTCATTGCTGCAGGCATACTGTGCCCGAACGACCTGGCGGGCCTGCTCATAACATTTGTTCACATTGGCAAGGTCTGTTCCGATGGCGCTGATCCCAACATGAAGAATCACGTCGTACGCGGCGGTAACCATGACGGCCACCTCCTCAAAGAGCTTCTTGATGCCGGAAACATTGGCCTCCTGTTCCGGTTTCAGTTCAAAAAGGAACAGCTCGTCGGTCAGACCGCTGTATACATTCGTAAATTTCCCGGGATAATGCTTTCTTAAGTACTCCACCATGGCAAGTGTTATGATATCTGAATTTCCGTATTCCTTCTGCTGAAGGCGCACCACGGCCACGCAAAAGAATTCCGGCACCTTCTCAAAGCACTTCTCAAATACCCGCCGTTCCTCCGGAAGCCAGATTCCCATAACGATCAGATGCTCCAGCATCATGGCTTCATTCTGCTTCGCCAGCTCCTCCATCTTCGCGCGGTACTCATTGCCGTTCTTCTTAAGAGCCAGTATATTGTCTGTCAGAATCCCGTACTCGTCAAACCTCTTTTTGCTGCTCTCCACTCCATTTTCCGCAGGGAGGGCAAACAAAACCCGTTTCATGCCGGAATACTGCTGGTAGCTGTAAAATGCAGTCAGCCCGATTACCAGCAGCAGACCGATGCAGAGATAGATGATCAGGAGTCTGCTCACCGGCCAGATCTGGCTATCAATAAATGCCATGGGAATCCCGGTAACGATCTTCCACTGAAGGTCATCCTGCTGCTTCACAATCAGGCGGTAACTGCCCCCGTCCCCGACGACCTGTCCATTCTCATACGCGCCGATCCCCTCCGGGACATTCCCATACTCCAGCAGGACATCCCCGGTCCTGGAATCCTGAATATAGAGGAATCCATCCTTCTCCAGCTCCGGCATCATAATGCTTTTAATCAGATAGTCTCTGTCAATGACAAAGCACGACAGGTACTGCGGGTTCAGCCGCGTAAGTTCACTGCTCGTTAAGTAGAGGATCGCGTCCTGAAGCTTTCGCTCCTTCTCATTATAGATGAACCTTATCTGATCCAGGCGGACGAACTGGCTGTGTTTCGCATACCGGCCAAACAGTTCGTCACGCACGGCATCCGAGTCAGAAAAGTCCGCGCCTTCCCGCTGGATCCGGAGAAATTTATTGTAGTAGTCCTGGAAATTGAAGCTGCACTGGCTGGTGGATAAGTACAGGTCATTCTTTTTGAACAGCATAAATACGTAGGGGGTGTAATCCGCCACAAAGCCAATCTCACTGAACATTTTATTGGCCTCCTTAAGCTTTAGCACATCCTCCTTTGGAATCTTCCCCTGCTGGTAGACAATGGTGCTGAAGGTCTGATTCTTCGCCATCATTTCATTGATCAGCTCCATTTTATTAACCATCTCATAAATACCGTTGATTCCCTCCTGGTTCTTCATCTCCCCTTTTTCAATTATGTAGTCCTCAATACTGCGGCTGGCTACGAAGGCCACCAGAATACTGCTCAGGAAAACAATCAGAAAACCCAGAAAGTATTTTGTTATGTAGTGCATCAGCATTTTTGTAAATTTCATAAAATTCGGCTCCATTTTTACTTCGACTGTTTTAATCATCGTGTGTTGAGGCTGTGATTCATGACTTTGCCGGCAGCATACACCGACAAAAATAAAGCCGCATATCGTATTATAGAATGCAAACCAGGTATCAAAAAAATAAGGCACAGAATACTTATATTTCTGCACCTTACTTTTCTGTTTCTATCTATTCATATAATTCGATCCTCAGTTCATCTCAGCCAGCAGCTTATCAATGCTCACAATCTTCACACAGAGTGCGAATAATTCCATTGCCAGAATCAGGTCAGATAACGGCGGATAGGAAGGTGCGATACGGATGTTGCTGTCGTGCGGGTCCTTTCCATATGGATAGGTAGCGCCGGCGCCGGTCATGATGAGACCTGCTTTTTTACATCTGCCAACGATGGATTTCGCACATCCGTCCAGAGAATCGAAGGAGATGAAGTATCCGCCCTTCGGACTGGTCCAGGAACCGATTCCAAGGCCGCCCAGTTCTCTCTCCAGAATCTCGATTACGGCTTCGAACTTCGGTCTCATGATGTCTGCATGCTTTCTCATGTGCTCCACCATGCCGTGGATATCTCCGAAGAAGCGCACGTGACGCAGCTGGTTTACCTTGTCATGGCCGATGGTCTGGATCTTTAACTGCTTCTTGATGTCTACCAGGTTGTTCTGGCTGCAGGCGATGGCCGCAATACCGGAACCCGGGAAGCTTACTTTGGAGGTAGAAGCGAACTTGTAAACCAGGTCCGGATTTCCCGCTCTCTTGCATTCTGCCAGGATTTCGATTAAATGATCCTGGTCGTGGTCGTATAAATGATGGATCGTATAGGCATTATCCCAGTAAATTCTGAAATCGGGAGCAGCCGGTTTTAATCTTGCAAAGCGGCGTACAGTCTCGTCGGAGTAGGAGATACCCTGTGGATTGGAGTACTTCGGCACACACCAGATACCCTTGATGGAGTCGTCATTTGCAATCAGTTCTTCCACGATATCCATATCCGGGCCTGTTGGCGTCATGGGGACATTGATCATCTCGATACCAAAATATTCCGTAATGGCAAAGTGTCTGTCGTATCCCGGAACCGGGCAGAGGAATTTTACTTTGTCTAATTTGCACCATGGTGTGTTACCCATCACGCCCTGGGTCATGGAACGTGAAACCGTGTCATACATGACATTCAAGCTGGAGTTGCCGTAGATGATGATCTGGTCCGGATGAACCTCCATCATGTCGCCGAGCAGTTCTTTCGCTTCCTTGATGCCGTCGAGCACGCCGTAGTTGCGGCAGTCTGTACCGTCTTCACACGTTAAATCGTCATCGCTGCTTAAGACATCCATCATTCCCATGGATAAGTCCAGCTGATCCACACTTGGCTTTCCTCTGGACATATCGAGGCGTAAATCCTTGCCCTGATACTCCCTGTACTTGGTGGAAAGCTGCTTTCTAAGTTCCTGTAACTCTTCCTTCGTCATCTCTGCATACGGTTTCATCGCTTTCTTCTTCCTCCTCATATTATCTCCTTCATTCGTTTCCGGGTTTTTGCCTCCCATGGCGGCATCTGCCCGGGTTACAGCAGTTCCTCTAATACCCTGTTTACCATGGCGGGGTCAGCTTTCCCTTTCATCGCCCGCATCGTCTGTCCTACCAGAAAGCCTCTGGCTCTCTCTTTCCCATTATGGTAATCTGTCACAGACTGTGGATTTGCTGCTATAACCTCCCGGATCACGGCGCGGAGCGCTCCCTCGTCATTTACTACCTTAAGCCCGTTTTCTTCTACGTAGGCCTCGGGATCGATATCTTCAGCGAATATTTTTTCAAATACTTCCTTCGCTACCGTGCGGTTAATAGTACCATTATCCACCAAAACAATTAATTTTGCAAGATTTTCCGGTGAAAATCTTATGGCCTCCGGTTCCTGGGCCTCTTCCTTCAACAGCCTCATGGCCTCGACCATCAGCCAGTTGGCCGCTTCTTTCGGCTTTCCGCACAGGGAAACAGTGGCTTCGAAAATATCCGCCATGTGCTTCGCCTCCGTGATGATATCCGCGTCATACGCGGAAAGGCCGTACTCTTCCTGGTATCTTGCCATCTTCTCGGTCTTTAGCTCCGGCTGGCGGTCCTTTATCTCCTGAATCCAGGCGTCGCTTATGGTCACCGGCGGCAGATCGGGATCCGGGAAATAGCGGTAATCTTTGGCGTCCTCTTTGGAACGCATGGCACGGGAGCTTTCCTTATTATCATCCCAGCGCCGCGTCTCCTGGACCACCTTCTTCCCATCCTCCAGAAGCTCGATCTGGCGCTTCCTCTCGCCCTCGATCGCTCTGGCAATGGCCTTGAAGGAGTTTAAGTTCTTCATCTCCGTCCTGGTACCAAACTCCAATGCTCCCGCTTCCCGGACGGACAGGTTCACATCCGCCCGCATAGAGCCTTCCTGAAGCTTGCAGTCCGACGCTCCGAGATACTGGATGATGAGCCGCAGCTTCTCCAGATACGCGATCACTTCATCGGCGCTTCGCATATCCGGCTCGGAGACGATCTCAATGAGAGGAACGCCGCTTCTGTTATAATCCACCAGGGAACAGTCTTCCCATTCATCATGGATCAGCTTTCCTGCGTCCTCCTCCATGTGGATCTCGTGAATCCCCACCTTCTTCTTACCGGCCGCTGTCTCGATTTCCACGAAACCGTCGTGGCAGATAGGGAGGTAAAGCTGGGAGATCTGGTAGTTCTGAGGATTGTCGGGGTAAAAATAGTTTTTCCGGTCAAACCGGCAGTACTGATTGATTTCACAGTTCACTGCCAGCCCCACCGCCAGAGCGTATTCCACCACCTGCCTGTTGAGGACGGGAAGCGAACCCGGCATTCCGGTGCAGACCGGACAGGTGTGGGTATTGGGCGCTCCGCCAAACTCCGTGGAGCAGGAACAGAAAATCTTCGTTTTCGTGGCAAGCTCCACATGGACCTCCAGTCCGATGACTGTCTCATACTGTCTGCTCATCTGCTCTGCCTCCTTTCCTGCTGACGGCTCCTCTCAAACGCATACCCCGCGCGGATAATCTGTTTCTCCTTAAAGCAGTCTCCGATTAGCTGCAAGCCAATCGGAAGGCCTTTGGAATCTGTCCCGCAGGGAACGGAAAGCCCCGGAAGCCCTGCCAGGTTGACGGAGATCGTATAGATGTCGCCTAGGTACATTTTCAGGGGATCGCTTAAGCTCTCTCCCAGTTTCGGCGCCGTAACCGGCGACGCGGGTCCCAGTATCACATCGTAGCTCTCGAACGCACGGTCAAATGCTTCTTTGATCAGCGCCTTCGCCCGGAGAGCCTTCAGATAGTAGGCATCGTAGTAGCCGGAGCTCAAGACGAAGGATCCCAGCATGATACGGCGTTTCACCTCCGGCCCGAAGCCCTGGGAACGGCTCTTTTTATACATATCGTGAAGCCCTTCATACTCCTTTGCCCGAAAGCCGTATTTTACGCCGTCAAATCGCGATAAGTTGGAGCTGGCTTCCGCGGATGCGATCACGTAATAGGCAGGAATGGCGTATTCCACCATGCCAAGATCGAATTCCTCCACGACGGCGCCCTTTTCTTTCAATACCGCCGCGGCTTTTAAGATAGCCTCCTTTACCTCCGGATCGAGGCCGTCTCCCATATAATCCCTCGGAATTCCGATTCTCATTCCTTTCACGTCGTCCACCAGAGCCGACGTGAAGCGGGTACTCTCCTGCACTTCGCCGGAGCTGTCGTGACGGCCTGACCAGTCATACTCCCCGCGGTCCATGGAGGTGCTGTCTTTTGTATCATGGCCTGCCAGCGTTTCAAGGATCACCGCACAGTCCGTCACATCCTTCGCCACCGGACCGATCTGATCCAGAGATGATCCGTAGGCAATGAGACCGTACCGGGAAACGGTTCCGTAGGTTGGCTTTAAACCAGTCACCCCGCAGAATGAGCTGGGCTGCCGTATGGACCCGCCCGTATCGGAACCAAGCGCATAAAAGCATTCATTTGCTGCAACTGCGGCGCAGGAACCGCCTGA
>NZ_JBKVCZ010000103.1:23587-24949 GCF_046966825.1 Hungatella sp.
GGTTCCAGGGGTTTCTCGTGACTCCGAAGGCGGACGTCTCCGTCGTACTGCCCATGGCAAATTCGTCCATGTTCGTCTTGCCGATGATTACGGCCCCCGCCTTCCTTAAGCGTTCTACCGCCTCCGCCGTATAGGCAGGCACGAAGTTTTCAAGAATCTTCGAGCTGCAGGTGGTGCGCATGCCTTCGATACACATATTGTCTTTTACCGCGACCGGGACCCCGGCCAGCGGTCCGGTAAGAGTGCCTTCGTCGATCCCCCTCTGTACCTCCTCCGCCTGCTTAAACGCCTTTTCCTCTTCCAGCGTTACGTAGCAGTTAAGCTCCGGCTCCCGCCTTCTTATCTGGGCAAAGACGGCCTCCAGCGCCTCTCTGCACGTTACTTCTCTCTCTTTTATCTTCTTTCCCAGCTGAACCGCAGTCAGTGATAATATCTCTTTTTCTTTCATGGGATCTCCTCCTTATTCCACTGTTTTAGGAACCTTAAACGCACCGTTTTTCTGCTCTGGTGCATTTTTCAGGATGGATTCCCTGTTGATGAGCTCGCGCTCCGCTAAACCAGTATGAGGAAGGCTTTCTTCTCCCGGTATATCCTCCCGGAATACATTGGTCAGGGGGAATCGGTGAGTCATGGGTTCTACGCCCTCTGTATCCAGTTCGTTCAGCTTGTCGATATAGGCAAGCATGCGCTCCATGTCCTTTTTGGCTTCCTCTTTTTCTGCCCCGGACAGCTCAAGCTTTGCCAGAATTCCCACGTATTCGATCATCTCATCACTTACCGCCGGACGAGCGTGAATGGAGCCGGCTTTTGAAGTCTTTTCTGTCATATCTGCCATGGTTCTTTCCTCCGTTTCTATGGCTCCAGTCTGGTTACGTCGCGTGGAAACATCGTCGTCTCACGGACATTCTGCTCGTTTAACAGCCGCATGGTCAGTCTCTCCAGACCGATTCCGAGACCTCCGTGAGGCGGCATACCGTATTTGAATATCATCAGGTAGGATGCCAGCTCCTCCGGGTCCATGCCCCTCGCTTCCATCTTCTTTATGATGGCATCGTAATCGTGGATTCTCTGGCCGCCAGTGGTGATCTCCAGACCACGGAACAGCAGGTCGAAGCTCAGCGTATACTTCGGATCCCGGGGATCGTCCATGGCGTAAAACGGCCGCTTCTTTGACGGGTAATGTGTGACGAAGACAAAATCGCTGCCGAACTCCTCTTTAAAATACCGGCCGATCAGATTCTCTTCCTCCGGCTCTAAATCGTAGGGGTTGCGGATCGGACGGCTGTATTTCTCTGAAACGAGTTCCTTGGCCCGTTTAAAGGTTACAGCGGGAATCTTTGATACGTCCGGAAGTGTAACATT
>NZ_JBKVCZ010000104.1:0-24378 GCF_046966825.1 Hungatella sp.
GCCCAGGAGCCAGCCGGGACCGAACGGGAAGCAGAGGGCGGCAGGGGCGGGGAACGGTAGTGAACAATTGTCTTACTTCAATAAAAAGCTTTATAATTTATAAAGAAGAAGTTCACAGAAAATTCTCAAAAAATTTTCAATCGAATGTATTGACAAATGAGGGAAAAAAGAATATATTATGAAATGAAGATGTTAGCACTCCTAAACGTTGAGTGCTAACAGGAAGACTCAGAAAGGAAGTGTGGCGGGTTGAACGATAAGGACCAGTTGGACGGCCGTAAGGTTACGATCTTGAAGGCTATTATTAAAACGTACTTAGAAACCGGCGAACCGGTTGGTTCCAGAACTATTTCCAAGTACACCGATCTGAATTTGAGTTCAGCCACGATCCGGAATGAGATGTCTGATCTGGAGGAGCTGGGATACATTGTACAGCCGCATACGTCGGCCGGGCGGATTCCCTCCGATAAGGGATACCGTTTTTATGTGGATCAGATCATGCAGGAGAAAGAAGAAGAATTTACTGAAATCAAGGACCTGATGCTAAAGCGTGTGGACCGGGTCGAGCTTCTGCTGAAGCAGATGGCTAGAATCCTGGCGCAGAACACGAATTACGCGGCTTTGATCAGCGCTCCCCAGTATCACAGAAACAAGCTGAAATTCATCCAGCTGTCCAAGGTTGATGATGGAAAGCTTCTGGTGGTCATCGTTGTAGAGGGAAATATGATTAAGAACACCATGATCCCCATCAGCCAGCAGCTAAGCGATGAAGGGCTTTTAAATCTTAACATTCTTCTTAATAATGCCTTAAACGGGCTGACCATAGAGGAAATCAATCTGGACGTGATCAGCAGATTAAAGGAGCAGGCCGGCATACACAGCGAGGTGGTTGACCGGGTTCTCAACGAGGTTGCGGAAGCAATCCGGGCGGACGACGATGATTTGCAGATTTACACCAGCGGCGCCACGAACATTTTCAAGTATCCGGAGTTAAGCGACGGAGAGATGGCAAGCCGTCTGATCGGTACGCTGGAACAGAAAGAACTCCTTCAGGAGCTGGTCGATGATGTGAACAGTTCAGAAAGCAGTTCGGGAATTCAGGTCTATATCGGCGAGGAAGCGCCGGTGCAGACGATGAGGGACTGCAGTATCGTCACAGCGAATTACGAGCTGGGCGAGGGCTTGAGGGGAACGATCGGTATCATCGGTCCAAAGCGTATGGACTATGAAAAGGTTTTGAATACGCTGCGGAATCTCATGACGCAGCTGGATTCGATCCTGAAAAAAGATGAAAGGTGAAGGGAAGAACAGTGAGCAGCGAAGAGACGAGAATAGAAGAGGAACTGGTAGAAGAGGCCATGAAGGCTGAAGACACCGGTTCCGTTGAAAAGGAAATAGAAAAAGGCGAAAAAGAGGCCGCGGAGACAGAAGCGTGTGCCGAGGACGCCGCTGAGGAAAAAACCGGAGAAGAGCCAGCGGAAGAAAAGCAGGCAGAACCGGAGAAAAAAGGATTTTTCGGAAAGAAGAAAGAGAAGAAAGATCCGAAAGACGCCAAGATAGAGGAACTGACCGACCGTCTGCAGCGGAATATGGCCGAGTTCGATAACTACAGAAAGAGGACAGAAAAAGAAAAATCCGCCATGTTTGAAATCGGCGCCAGAGATATCATTGAAAAGATACTTCCGGTGGTCGACAATTTCGAGAGAGGCCTTGCAGCCGTTCCGGAGGAGGATAAGGGCGCTCCGTTTGCAGAAGGAATGGAAAAAATATATAAACAGCTTATGAAGACGCTGGAAGATGCAGGTGTAAAACCGATCGAAGCGGTGGGTCAGCCATTTGACCCGAATTTCCACAACGCAGTGATGCATATTGATGACGAATCCCTTGGCGAGAACACGATCGCCATGGAACTTCAGAAGGGTTATACCTACCGGGATACCGTGGTGAGACACTCCATGGTTCAGGTAGCCAATTGACTGTGAGCATTTAACAAGGTCTTTTCGAGTTTAGTGCGAACGTCGTTCACGAATCTTAGCGAGGTTCTTTCGAGCTTAGATGAGCTGAACATACCTTTATTTATTAAATGATAAAATTGAGAGTAAAGACAATTATAGGAGGAAAAAACTATGGGCAAGATTATTGGTATTGACTTAGGTACTACTAACAGCTGTGTGGCTGTTATGGAAGGTGGAAAACCGGTTGTTATTCCGAACAGTGAGGGTGTAAGAACAACACCATCTATCGTAGCATTTACAAAAAACGGTGAGAGGCTGGTAGGTGAGCCAGCAAAGCGTCAGGCAGTTACCAATGCAGACAGAACCATCTCTTCCATTAAGAGACATATGGGTACAGACTACAAGGTAGCGATCGACGGAAAGAACTATACACCGCAGGAAATCTCCGCGATGATTCTGCAGAAGTTAAAAGCAGACGCAGAGGCTTATCTGGGCGAGAAGGTAACAGAGGCCGTTATCACGGTTCCTGCATACTTCAACGACGCACAGCGTCAGGCAACCAAGGACGCAGGCAAGATTGCCGGCCTTGATGTAAAGCGTATTATCAACGAGCCGACGGCAGCAGCGCTGGCATACGGCCTTGACAATGAAAAAGAGCAGAAGATCATGGTATACGATTTAGGCGGCGGTACATTCGATGTTTCCATCATCGAAATCGGCGACGGCGTAATCGAAGTACTTTCCACAAACGGCGACACCCGTCTGGGCGGCGATGATTTCGACAACCGCATCACCCAGTGGATGGTAGACGAATTCAAGAAGACAGAGGGCGTAGACTTATCCGGTGACAAGATGGCTATGCAGAGATTAAAAGAAGCTGCAGAGAAGGCTAAGAAGGAATTATCCTCCTCCACAACCACCAACATCAACTTACCGTTCATCACTGCTACGGCAGAAGGCCCGAAGCATCTCGATATGAACTTAACGAGAGCGAAATTTGACGAGCTGACACTCGATTTGATCGAGCGCACGGCTGTTCCGGTACAGAACGCATTAAGAGATGCCGGAATCACAGCTTCCGAGCTTGGAAAAGTTCTGCTGGTAGGCGGTTCCACCCGTATGCTGGCAGCACAGGAAAAAGTAAAACAGCTGACAGGAAAGGAACCGTCCAAGACCTTAAATCCTGACGAGTGTGTGGCGATCGGCGCCAGCATCCAGGGCGGTAAGCTGGCAGGCGATGCCGGCGCAGGCGATATCCTTCTTCTGGATGTTACTCCACTGTCCTTATCCATCGAGACCATGGGCGGCGTAGCGACAAGACTGATTGAGAGAAACACCACAATCCCGACAAAGAAGAGCCAGATCTTCTCCACAGCGGCTGACAACCAGACAGCGGTTGATATCCACGTTGTACAGGGTGAGAGACAGTTTGCAAGAGACAACAAGACACTCGGCCAGTTCCGTTTAGACGGAATTCCGCCTGCAAGAAGAGGCGTTCCGCAGATCGAGGTTACCTTTGATATCGATGCCAACGGTATCGTAAACGTATCCGCTAAGGATCTTGGAACAGGCAAGGAACAGCACATCACCATCACCTCCGGCTCCAACATGTCCGATGATGATATCGATAAGGCTGTAAAAGAAGCGGCTGAATTCGAGGCTCAGGATAAGAAGCGCAAGGAAGGCATTGATGCGAGAAATGACGCCGACTCCATGGTATTCCAGACAGAGAAGGCTTTACAGGAAGTAGGCGACAAGATTGACGCCAATGATAAGGCTGCCGTAGAAGCTGATTTAAACGCTTTAAAAGAAGCCATCAACAGAGCTCCGATCGAAGAGATGACAGACGCGCAGATCGAAGACATCAAGGCAGGCAGAGAGAAGCTGATGAACAGCGCTCAGGCACTGTTTGCAAAAGTATATGAGGCTGCCCAGGGTTCTGCAGGTGCCGGCCCTGATATGGGCGCTGGTGCGGATAACGCAGGCGGCGGAGCTTCCTATCAGGACAGCGATGTAGTTGACGGAGACTACAAAGAGGTGTAAGATAGTCTGGTCAGTTGACAGGGCTTTGGAAAAAGTGTTGTAGTGATACAGCACTTTTTCCGCAGTTTTCATATCTGGTTGTCCGGCAGGCGTGAAGGGCCGGAACCAGGTAAAGCGATAAGTGAAAGGTAGACCTAAGATGGCAGAAAAGAGAGATTATTATGAAGTCCTCGGCATTCCCAAAGACGCAGACGATGCGGCGATTAAGAAGGCCTACAGGGCATTAGCAAAAAAATACCATCCTGATACGAACCCCGGCGACGCTGCCGCAGCGGAGAAGTTTAAAGAAGCTTCCGAGGCGTACAGCGTGCTCAGTGATCCCGATAAGAGACGCCAGTACGACCAGTTTGGTTCCGCTGCGTTTGACGGAAACGGCGGACCGGGCGGATTCGGCGGTTTCGATTTTTCCGGCGCAGATATGGGAGATATCTTTGGCGATATCTTCGGCGATATTTTTGGCGGCGGACGATCCAGAAGCGGTGCCCGTTATAATGGACCATCGAGGGGCGCCAATGTCAGGACCAGTGTCCGGATCACATTTGAAGATGCGATTTTCGGATGCGAAAAAGAGATCGAGCTTAATTATAAAGAGGAATGTGCGTCGTGTCACGGAAGCGGGGCGAAAGCGGGAACCTCACCCGTTACCTGTCCGAAGTGTAACGGAAAAGGTAAGATCATGTATACCCAGCAGTCCTTCTTTGGTCAGGTACAGAATGTCCAGACTTGTCCGGACTGCGGCGGAACAGGCCGTATCATAAAAGAAAAATGTCCGGATTGTTATGGAACCGGATATATTACGAAGCGTAAAAAGTTTAAGGTCACGATTCCTGCGGGCATCGATAACGGACAGAGCGTGCGTCTGGCCGGAGCCGGTGAACCGGGAACCAATGGCGGAGAGCGGGGCGACTTACTGGTCGAGGCCGTAGTATCCGGCCATCCAATCTTCAAACGTCAGGATACCAGCATATTCTCCACCGTGCCGATTTCCTTTACCAGGGCGGCGCTGGGTGGTCCGATCCGTATCAAGACGGTGGATGGAGACGTGGAATACGAGGTGAAGGCCGGAACCCAGACAGACACCAAGGTCCGCTTAAAGGGCAAGGGCGTTCCGTCTCTGAGAAACAAGGCAGTCCGCGGCGACCATTATGTCACACTGGTTGTACAGGTGCCGGAACGTATGAATGAAGCTCAGAAGGAGGCGCTGCGCAGGTTCGATGAGGCGATGGGCGGCGACAGCTCCGAGGGCGAGAAGCATAAGAAAAAAGGAATTTTTAAATAGCAGTTATCAATAAGGCCGTCATCAGGCAGTAATCCCTGATGGCGGCCTTATCATTTACTGAAAATTCATGTAAAAATTTATGAATCCTTACAATTTTATACAATACACAAAATATAATTGGTTCTATCTTGTAAAAAACAGTAAAAACCAGTAAAATAGGAATCAGTAAAAGAAACGTATCAGTTTCGGTTTTGGGGAAATCCGGAAAGGGTAAGGGATGACAGAAGAAGAGCGGCAGGTTTTAGAGTTTGTCAGGCGGTTTCACCAGGTCTGTCTGGAAGAGCAGGATATGGAACAGGTCGGTCAGATGATTTCTGACGATATCGAATGGACTGGTGCAGGAAGATACAATACAGTAAAGGGACGTGAGAACATCTTATACGCCTTTGAGGCGGATCAGAACGGAAAGAAGTACGATTATCAGATCCTGAATGCGGATTATGCGGTATCACTTCTCGCCGGACATATTTATTCATTTTCAGGAAGCTGTTACGTCAGAGGAACCCGGGGGGATATGGAGGACGGCGAGCGCGTGGTGCGGGCAACGGGCATCTGCCGGTTTGAGGACGGTGTCGGGTATATGATGAGACTTCATCACTCTCTTCCGAACCGTGCGTGGGAATCCGATCTGCAGCGCATGACACAGGAAGATGTGCGGGTGCTGCGGAGTCTGGTCGGATTGCAGTCCAAGGAACTGGAGGAGAAAAACTCTAACCTGGACGCGCTGATCCAGAATATCCCCGGCGGCGTTATCTGCTGCAGGGACGATGAGGATCTGGAACTTATATTTTACAGCGACGGTTTTTTAAAGATGTTCGGCTATACAAGAGATGAGATGGAGACGGTTCTTGAGAATAAGTTCAGCCGGATGATCGTACCGGAAGATTTGCAGAGCACGCGTCTGGACGTGATCCGCCAGATGAAGAACGGAAATACCAAGGAGATCGAATACCGTGTGATCTGCAAGGACGGAAGTTATCTTGTCATTCAGGATAATGGACAGCTGGTCATGCGGGACGGCCAGCCCGTCTTTTACTGCATTCTGATCGACATTACAGAGCGCAGAAAGGCGGATGAGGAGCTGAAGATGAGTCTGGAACGGTACCAGATTATCTTAAATCAGGCAACAGACATCATTTTCGAGTGGGATATTAAGAGCGATACATTGACGTGCTCGCCGAACTGGATCAAAAAATTCGGATATCAGGTGGTCCGTGATCACATATCGGAAGAGGTATTGAGACGGGGCAATTTACATAACGATGATAAAAAGATCTTTGTGCAGATGCAGAAAGAGGTCCTCTTAGGATCCCCCTGCGGGGAAAATGAAATCCGGATAGCCACAAAGGATGGGCGCTTTATCTGGTGCAGGGTGCGTTACACGCTTCAGACGGATCAGGACAAGCGGCCGGCACGGGCCATCGGACTGATCGCGGACATCGACAAGGAGAAGCGGGAAAAGGAGCGGCTGCTGGAGCTGGCAGAACAGGACTCGCTGACCGGCCTCTACAACCGGGGCGCGGTTCAGACGCTGATCCAGCGGTATGTGGTGAAGGCGCTGCCGTCGGACCGCTGTGCGCTGATGATTCTTGATGTGGATAATTTTAAGAAGGTCAATGATATTTACGGCCATTTAAGCGGTGATGCGATGTTAAGAGACATTGCGGACATGCTTCGCAGGCTGTTTCCGGAAAATGCGGTTCTGGCGAGAGTCGGCGGAGATGAGTTTGCGGTCCTTTTGTACCATGTGAAAACTTTGGGTGAGGTGGAGGAGAAGGCGGACGGGATTCTTAAAAACTTTCGGTCCATTTTAAGGCAGCAAAAAGATATTATATCCTGTTCGATCGGTATCTCCATCGCTCCCGAGAACGGCGATAACTTTGCAAGCATTTACAAAAACGCCGATGCGGCGCTCTATCAGGCCAAGCGGCAGGGGAAAAACAGATATGCCCTCTATGCGGAATCGCTGGAGGATGTCATCACACCGGAGGGACAGACGGATGTGGCCGGAGCGGCGGTTATGGATCAGAAACTTGCAGACCAGAACCTGACAGGCTATGTGCTGGATATCCTGAGCCGCTCCAACAGCATGGAAAAATCCATCAATCAGCTGCTGGAGATTGTCGGAAGACAGGTGGATGTGTGCCGTGTCTATATTTTCGAGGATGACGAAGACGGAATCAGGTCCTCCAACACGTTCGAGTGGTGCAAGGAGGGGGTACAGCCCGAAAAGGAGAATCTGCAAAGCATAAATATGGAGGCTCTCGATCATTACTACGATAACTTTAATGAGGAAGGAATCTTTTTCTGCCGGGATGTCAGTACGCTTCTGACACATCAGCGCATGATTCTGGAAAATCAGGGGATTAAGTCCGTGCTGCAGTGCCGGATCATGGACCAGGGGAAGCCGAAGGGATTCATCGGTTTCGATGAATGCATGGAAAACCGTTACTGGACCGGCAATCAGATCCGGCTGCTTCAGACCATTTCCAGGATTCTCGGTATTTTCTTAATGAAGGGAAGGGCGCAGGAGCGGCTTGGCAGGGCTATGAACGGATTTTCCGCAGCATTGGAGGAGCAGAGAGACTGGTTCTATATTCTGGACATGGAGACGTGTCAGTTTCTCTACACCAGCAGAAAGGTGCAGGAACAAGATCCGGCGGTCGTCTGCGGCGGTGTCTGTTACCGTGTGTTCTTCGGGGCGGACCGGATGTGCGAGGGCTGTCCCATGCTGATGCTGGATTCCGTCAGGACCAGTGCGTCGAGCCTCGTCTGGAACCGGAATAGGAAATGCTACGTGCATACCCGCGCCCAGGCTGTATTGTGGCCAGGAGGAAGAGAGGCATGCATGATCAGCTGCCGCATTGTGGAAGGGCTGGAAAAACAGAGAGAGGAACCAGAAAATAGCTTGGAGGAAGAAAAATGAAAAAAATAAGAAAATTTGCATGGACGGCAGCACTGGCATTCTGCGCAATTCTGTGGTTTTCCATGGCGGCGTTTGCGGATGATACGCAGGAGGTACGGGATTTTCCGGGATTTAACGGTTCCGGATCGAAGCAGGTCGGACCGATCGAGGGCAGCGTCTCCTATGACTGCTGGTACGATGACGACGACAGCGATGATGACGATGGCGGACCGGGCGCCTATACGTATAAGAGGGGATGGCGCTACAGCCCGGGCGGCTGGTGGTTCCAGAACAGTGATGGGAGCTGGCCGTCCAATGGATGGAAGCACATCGACGGCAGATGGTATATGTTTGACAATGGCGGTCACATGATGACCGGATGGTACACCGATGGAAACGGCAATAAATTTTACTTAAATCCGACGGACGACGGTACGCTGGGGTCCATGAGAATCGGCTGGCAGATCGTCGGCGGAAAGGCCTACTATTTTAACACGATGTCAGACGGTACGCTGGGACGTCTCCTTGTGAATACGACGACGCCGGATGGCTACCATGTGGGTACTGACGGTATCATGGCACAGTAGCCGGGAGGGAAGGGCGGGAGCCCCCGTATTCTGAACAGCCTGGAAACATGGATGACAGATAAGAAATAACAGATGAGACAGAAAAAGGCTGAACCTGCTTGCCGCGGGTTCAGCCTTTTTCGTTTCGATTACAAACTCTAATTGCCGTTAGATTGTAATATGTGAAAATGCGTTCTGTGTCCGGTCCCTCATGACTCAGGGCGAGTGTGATGTGGTGTAATGCATCAAGGAATTTCGTTTTTCTTGATATTTTTTGCCCTTTGTGATCGGTATGGAACAGAAGTGATTTTCATCCGTTCAATAGATTAATGCAGGAGGATCGTGTTTTATTGCATCTATTTCAAAAAAAAATAAAAAAATTTTGTTTTTCTTTTTCGCTTCCATGCGTTATGATGGAACAGACGGACGTACAGGTCGAAAAATGGCGTAAATCCGCCATTTTTGAAAGAAGAAGGCTCCGGTAAATACAGTTGCTGTTGCAGCGATATCAAAACTATGCTATGATATCATGTGGTTTATTTCCGTGAGCAGCGAGCCAGACGGACATGTCTGCATGTCCAGTGGGCGGTTTTCGCAGGCGGCGGATCATGTCGGATTATCTGAATGACTGGAACCAGTCACAGATGAAAGAGAGGAAATGAATATAATGCACCAGTATCTGATTGTATGTCCGCTGGTATTCTTAGCCGGTTTCGTAGATTCCATTGCCGGAGGCGGCGGTCTGATTCACTTCCGCCATTTGGCAGCAGGGGTTCCGCCTCATTTGGCGCTGGGAACGAATAAGATGGGATCGACCATGGGAACGGTCATCTCCACGGCGAGGTTTGCGAAGAGCGGCTACATCAAATGGAAGCTGTCTTTATTTGCGGCGGCCTGTGCGATCGTCGGTTCCATCATCGGTTCGAATTTATCCCTGCTTGCCAGTGAGAAGTTTTTAAAGGGAATGATGCTGTTCGCCCTGCCGGTTGTGGCTTTCTATGTTTTGAAAAATAAGGATATGGGCGATAATGAGAATACGGGAAGTCTTACGGAGAAGCAGATGATGCTGATCAGCATGGCGGCCGCGCTGGTGATCGGTACATATGACGGCTTCTACGGCCCGGGTACGGGTACCTTTCTTCTGTTAGTTTT
The DNA here is from genome assembly GCF_046966825.1 of Hungatella sp. Taxonomy (NCBI): domain Bacteria; kingdom Bacillati; phylum Bacillota; class Clostridia; order Lachnospirales; family Lachnospiraceae; genus Hungatella; species Hungatella sp. The sequence continues at coordinate 9,901 of NZ_JBKVCZ010000104.1, forward strand.
AACAGGGGCGGCGAAGATGGACTTGAGGACCGCATCGGGAACGACAAAGGTGATCAACCTGTCTTCCAATATTGCGGCGCTGGTGACATTTTTAATAAATGGAAAAGTATTGCTTCCGCTGGGGATCACAGCGGGCGTCTTCTGTATCGCGGGCCATTATATCGGCTCCGGTATGGTGGTAAAGAGCGGCCAGAAGGTCGTGCGTCCGGTTGTTCTGGCGGTGCTGTTGTGTCTTTTTGTGAAAATTGTGAAAGGGTAAGGGATTGCTATGAAATGGAAGAAATTTACGCTGAAGACCACGACGCAGGCCGTGGATTTAGTCAGCAGCATGTTTGATGAGATCGGAATTGAGGGAATCGAGATCGAGGACAATATTCCGCTTACGGCGGAGGAGACGAAAGGGATGTTCATTGATATCCTTCCAGAGCTGCCGCCGGACGAGGGCGTGGCGTTTGTCAGCTTCTATCTCGACGACAGCCAGGACATCGCCGGCATCCTGAAAAGTGTGGATGAGGGACTTGATGACCTTTCCATGTTTACGGATCTGGGAGAGCGGACCATCACCGAGAGCGAAACAGAGGATAAGGACTGGATCAACAACTGGAAACAGTATTTCAAGCCGTTTACCGTGGATGATATCCTGATCAAGCCTACCTGGGAGGAGATTCCGGAGGAACATAAGGACAAGCTTCTCATTCAGATTGATCCGGGAACAGCGTTCGGCACGGGCCAGCATGAGACGACTCAGCTCTGTATCCGCCAGCTCCGCAAATACGTGACGTCGGAGACAGTTCTTCTCGATGTGGGAACGGGAAGCGGAATTCTGGGAATCACGGCCTTAAAGCTTGGTGCGAAGGCGGTGTTCGGCACGGATCTCGACGAGAACGCCATTACGGCGGTCGGTGAGAACCTGGAGGCCAATGGAATTGATTCAGAGAAATTCGCAGTTCTCCAGGGCAATATTATTGACGATAAAGATGTTCAGGACGCAGCGGGATACGAAAAGTATGACGTGGCGGTGGCAAATATTCTGGCGGATGTCATCATTCTGCTTCAGAAGGAAGTTCCGGTACATTTGAAAAAGGGCGGAATCTTTATCACCTCCGGCATCATTAATATGAAGGAAGAGGCAGTGAGGGCGGCATTTGCAGCCAACGACGCCTTTGAGGTGATTGAGGTAACGTATCAGGGTGAGTGGCTGTCGGTTACGGCCAGGAAGAAATAGGGAAGAGTATGTATCATTTTTTCGTAAGTCAGGATCAGATCGGGCCGGAGGCAGTCACAGTCACAGGGCCTGACGTGAACCATATAAAAAATGTGCTGCGCATGAAGCCGGGAGAAGAAGTCCTGATCAGCAACGGTGTGGACAGGGACTATTTATGTAAACTTGAGACGATCGCGGCGGACAGCGTGACCGCGGCGATCGTCTCGGTTACGGAGAGCGGTACGGAGCTGCCCGTGAAATTTTACTTATTTCAGGGGCTTCCGAAGAGCGACAAGATGGAGCTGATCATTCAGAAGGCAGTTGAACTGGGGGTCTATCAGGTGATTCCGGTAGAGACGAGGCGTACCGTCGTGAAGCTGGACGCGAAGAAGGAAGACGCGAAGGTGCGCAGATGGAACGCTGTCTCGGAGAGCGCGGCGAAGCAGTCGAAACGCCTGATTATTCCGGAGGTGACCGGTGTGATGTCATTTCGAGAAGCGCTCCAGTACGCGGGTGGATTCGATAAGAACATCATTCCGTTTGAGCATGCGGAAGGGATGGCGGACACAAAGGCGTATTTTACAGGAATCAGGCCGGGTATGAGCTGCGGAATCTTCATCGGCCCGGAGGGCGGATTTGAGGATGATGAGATCGCGATGGCCTCGACGGCCGGAGTGAAGCCGGTGACACTTGGAAAACGGATTCTGCGAACGGAGACGGCCGGACTGGCAGTGCTGTCCGTCTTAATGTTCCAGATGGAGAATTGACGAGGAGAATTTAAATGGAAGTTTATTTTGATAATTCGGCAACGACGAAGGTGCTTCCGTCGGTGGCCGATCTTGTGCTGAAGGTGATGACGGAGGATTATGGAAATCCGTCCGCGAAGCATGGAAAGGGCATGCGCGCGGAACAGTATATCAAAGAAGCCGCGGAGATCATCGCCGGGACACTGAAGGTATCTCCCAAGGAGATTATATTCACCTCCGGCGGCTCAGAGTCCAACAATATGGCGCTGACCCGGACGGCCATAGCCAATAAACGGGCCGGTAATCATATCATCAGCACCTCCATCGAACACGCCTCGGTCTACAATCCGCTGGCGTATTTGGAGGAACAGGGCTTTGAGGTGACATACCTGCCGGTGGATCATGACGGCCATATCAGCCTGGAGGATTTGGAAAACGCCATCCGTGAGGATACGATCCTTGTATCCATCATGTATGTGAACAATGAGATCGGCGCGGTGGAGCCGGTGGAAGAGATCGCAAAGCGGATCAAAAAGAAGAATCCGGCGATTCTGTTCCACGTAGATGCCATTCAGGCGTACGGAAAGTTTGTCATCCGGCCGAAACGGCAGGGAATCGATTTACTCTCGGTCAGCGGCCATAAGATTCATGCTCCGAAAGGAATCGGTTTTCTGTATGTGGACAGCCGGGTTAAGATAAAGCCGCTCATCTACGGCGGCGGCCAGCAGCGGGGCATGCGCTCCGGCACGGAAAACGTACCGGGGATCGCCGGACTCGGTGAGGCGGCCAGGGAGATGTATCAGAACCATGGCGAGAAGATGAAACAGCTCTATGAGTTAAAGGATTACATGATAAAACGACTGGATGAGGTCGAGGGAACCACGGTCAACAGCCTTCCGGGAGAGTTGTCCGCTCCTCAGATCGTGAGCGCCAGCTTTTCCGGGGTGAGGAGCGAGGTGCTGCTTCACGCGCTTGAGGACAAGGGAATCTATGTTTCGTCCGGATCCGCGTGCTCCTCCAACCACCCGGCGGTCAGCGGAACCTTAAAGGGAATCGGGGTAAAACAGGAGCTGCTGGATTCCACACTGCGGTTCAGCTTCGGTGTATTTAATACGAAGGACGAGGTGGATATCTGTATCGCAGCGCTTAAGGAGCTGCTTCCGGTGCTCCGGAGGTATCAGAGAGGCTGACAGCCATGAACAATCAGAACGGCTGACCTGGCAGAAGGCCGCAATGCTGAACTGGGCTTTCAGAACGGAAGGCCTGGCAGAAAAAAGAAAGGATCAATATGCAGTATAAATCATTTTTGATAAAGTACGCCGAGATCGGCGTAAAGGGAAAAAACCGTTTTATGTTTGAGGACGCGCTGGTGACACAGATCCGGCACGCTTTAAAGGATATCGATGGAGATTTTATGGTGGTGAAGGAGTCGGGAAGAATCTACGCCACAGCGGAATCTGAGTACGATTTTGACGAGGCAGTTGAGACGCTTAAGCGTATTTTCGGCATCGCCGCCATCTGTCCCATGGTTCAGGTGGACGACAATGGATATGAGGATTTAAAGAAACAGGTGCTCGCCTATGTGGATGAGGTTTATGAGGATAAGAATTTTACCTTCAAGGTAAATGCAAGACGCGGCAATAAAAAGTATCCGGTAAATTCCGACCAGATCAACAGGGATTTAGGGGAAGTGATTCTGGATGCGTTTCCCGAGACGAAGGTGGATGTTCATCATCCGGAGGTCATGCTCCATGTGGAGGTGAGAAACCGGATCAACATTTACTCCATCGTCATTCCGGGACCGGGCGGTATGCCGGTGGGAACCAATGGAAAGGCCATGCTGCTCTTAAGCGGCGGTATCGACAGCCCGGTGGCCGGTTACATGATTTCAAAGCGCGGTGTGAAGATTGACGCCGTTTATTTCCATGCTCCGCCTTATACGAGTGAGCGAGCAAAGCAGAAGGTGGTCGATTTAGCGAAGCTGGTATCGAGGTATTCGGGACCAGTCCATCTTCATATCGTGAATTTCACGGATATCCAGCTCTATATCTATGATCAGTGTCCTCATGAGGAGCTGACCATTATCATGAGACGTTACATGATGCGGATCGCTGAGAGACTGGCCGTGGATGTCGGAGCACAGGCTCTGATTACAGGGGAGAGCATCGGCCAGGTGGCTTCCCAGACAATGCAGTCCTTAGCCGCCACGGACGCGGCCTGTACGATGCCGGTATTCCGTCCGGTTATCGGATTTGATAAACAGGAAATCGTGGATGTAGCCGAGAAGATCGGAACGTACGAGACATCGGTTCTGCCCTTTGAAGACTGCTGTACCATCTTTGTGGCAAAGCATCCGGTTACAAAGCCGAATTTGAAGATGATTGAGCGTTCAGAAGAAAAGCTGAAAGAAAAAATCGACGAGATGGTGGAGACTGCCATCAATACAGTGGAAAAGGTATGGTGCTGATGCATCGGACGTACTTTACCGTGAAAGAACAGAGAGTCCGGCTCGCCGGACTCTCGCGCCGGAGCACGGTTGCTTCAGCAGCCAAACTTCCTTAGCGCGGAGTGCGCATACCCGATAAAGGGGGGTACGCTGTCCTGCCCGGGGGCTTTTTATGTAATAGGAAGATGCTCCTATTACATAAAAAGCTTCAACCGTGGGACACGGTTGAAGCGCTTACTTGTCCGATTAATCAACGATGTATGGCTTTAAGATGTTTACGATCTCATCCACGCTGCTCTCAGAATGAATGTTTAAATCGATCGGCTTGGATAAGTCTAAACTGAAGATGCCCATAATGGACTTGGCATCAATAACGTATCTTCCAGATACCAGATCAAAATCGGTATCGAACTTGGTTAAGTCATTTACAAAAGATTTTACTTTGTCGATGGAGTTTAAAGATATACGCACTGTTTTCATGTGAAAAAACCTCCTTGAGATTGTTCTTTTTTTAATCAGGGAATCCCCGCTTGTTCAAGTTCAATACTACTGGCATATGGGTTAAAAGTCAATGGTAATTTTACATGAAAATAAACTTCACATACTGTTTATTTAGATAGGAGAAAATAAAATGAGAAAGGCAGCCCTGCATAACCTTGGATGCAAGGTAAATTCATATGAAACGGAGGCTATGCAGCAGCTTCTGGAAGAGGCGGGATATGAGATTGTTCCATTTGCCGAAGGCGCGGATGTGTACATCATCAACACCTGTTCAGTAACCAATATAGCCGACCGCAAATCGCGGCAGATGCTTCACCGGGCCAAGAAGATGAACCCGCAGGCCGTGGTAGTGGCGGCAGGCTGCTACGTGCAGTCGGCAGGAGAGGCGCTTAAACTGGACGAAGCGGTGGATCTGGTCATAGGAAACAACAAGAAGACTGAGCTTGTGAGAATTCTGGATGACTACTTTACAAGCGAAGATCACACCGTGGAAGAGACGGTAATCGATATCGGGGCGGCAAAGGATTACGAGGCCCTGACTATCAAACGGATCGCCGACCACACCAGGGCGTTTATCAAGGTCACAGACGGATGCAACCAGTTCTGCAGCTACTGCATCATCCCTTATACGAGAGGCCGGGTACGTTCCAGAAAGCTGGAGGATGTGCGCGCCGAGGTAGAACGGCTGGTGGAAGCCGGATATAAGGAAATTGTGCTGACAGGGATTCATTTGAGTTCCTACGGCGTGGATTTTGAAGAAGGAGGGAAGAAGACGCTTCTCGACTTAATCGTGTGTCTCCATGAGGTAGAGGGACTCTTAAGAATCCGTCTGGGCTCTTTAGAACCGCGGATCATCACAAAAGAGTTCGCAAAAGCGCTGGCGTCCCTTCCAAAAATCTGTCCTCATTTCCATCTGTCCCTTCAGAGCGGCTGTGATGCGACGCTTGCGCGGATGAACCGCCACTACACGACAGAAGACTATTTAAGCCGCTGTGAGATCCTGCGTGCGGCGTTTGACTGTCCGGCGATTACCACCGATGTCATCGCAGGCTTCCCGGGGGAGACAGAAGAAGAGTTCCAGACCACAGAGGCGTTTTTAAAGAAGGTTCATTTTTACGAAATGCACGTCTTTAAATACTCCAAACGTGAAGGCACCCGCGCAGCCGTCATGCCCTCCCAGATCCCGGAGCCGGTAAAGAACGAACGAAGCGGAGTCCTCCTTTCGCTGGAAAAAGAAATGTCCCTGGAATACCGAAAACAGCATCTCGGAAAAAACACCGAGGTACTGATGGAAGAAGAGTACGAGTGGGAAGGAAAGCGATACATGATCGGCCATACAAAAGAGTACATCAAGGCCGCGGTACCGTTTCAGGAAGACTTAAAAGGAAGTATGATTTCCGGAATACTTGAGACCCTGTTAAATGACGAAGTATTTCTCCTGAAAAATTAAGAAGATCCATTCAGCCTCCACCCACTGCGGATTTTCGGCGTAACTTATCCCTGTAAAATTCAGGAAAATCAGGAATTTTTATTTTTTTCTTGCCGAAACAGCAAATATGGTTTAGAATAGAGAAGAACAGTTAAAGGACGTGAGCGTAATGGGCGATATTCATAATACACAATTTTTTGGTTCAGTACAGGAAAACAAGCTGGATGTAAGCCAGGTTCTGGAGCAGGTCTATATTGCCCTTTCAGAGAAAGGGTATAATCCGGTCAACCAGATCGTGGGTTATATCATGTCTGGAGATCCTACTTATATAACCAGTCATAAGAACGCCAGAAGTCTCATCATGAAGGTAGAACGGGATGAGATCCTGGAGGAGCTTATGAGGGTCTATATCGATACGATGCTTAAGTAATTTTACGTGGTAAAGAGAATCTGTAATTTGACTGTCAGATGAAGGAATAAACGGACTCTGGCAGTTGTTTTTTCGTGTTGAAAAAATACCGGTTTTATTTCCAGCGGCGGCGATCAGAGAGACATGCGGGCATGTTTATCCGGTAACTGCTGCGGGAGCCAATACCCCGCCACCTGCGGGGCGCAAATGTGATGCCCCCGTTGTCCGCGGCGGGTTAATTGAATTTTGCTGCAGTTCCTCAGATAACCGATAGAATGGCTGAACTGGAGCTTTATTTCCGCAGGCAATGAGTCAGGCGGACATGCCCGCATGTCTGTCCGGCGGCCGCGAGGGTCTGGGATTCTGCCGTTAGCGGCGGAAGGTTTGACAAATATGGAGAAAATAAATATGAGAATAATGGGCCTTGACTACGGTTCTAAGACTGTTGGCGTCGCTGTATCCGATTCCCTTGGCATTACTGCCCAGGCGGTGGAGACGATTACGAGAGAAGACGAGAACAAATTAAGAAAGACTTGCGCCCGAATTGAGGAATTGATTCGGGAATATGAGATTGAAACCATTGTTTTGGGTTATCCTAAGAATATGAACAATACTCTGGGAGACCGTGCAGAGAAAACAGAGAGCTTTAAAGCCATGCTGGAGCGCAGGACCGGACTGCCGGTGGTACTCTGGGATGAGAGGCTTACAACCGTTCAGTCGGAACGGATTTTACAGGAGAGCGGAGTCAGACGGGAAAACCGGAAGGCGGTCATCGACAAAGTGGCGGCCGGATTGATTCTGCAGGGCTATTTGGACAGTCTGCCAGGCGGCACGACCAGAGGAGAATGACGAACGATGAGCAACGAAGAAAAGAAGATCACATTGGTGACAGATGACGGCGGAGCCGTAGATTTTTACGTTCTGGAAGAGACCAGAATTAATGGAATGAGTTATCTGCTGGTGACAGATGCGGCGGATGATGACGAAGAAGGAGAATGTTACATTCTGAAGGACTTATCGGAGAGCGACGATGCGGATGCTCTTTACGAGTTCGTAGAGGATGATAACGAGATAGATTATTTATTTAAAATATTTTCCGAACTGCTGGAAGACGCGGACGTGGATATTGAAAAGTGATGAAGATTTCATTGTTAGGAAATAACGGATTTTGAGGGACTCGTATATGGAACAGGAAGTTTTTAAAGACATGCTTCGTAAAAAGGGACTCAAAGTGACAAATCAGCGCATGCTGGTACTGGAAATCATGGCGGAGCGCCCGGGTGAACATTTAACGGCGGAGGACATCTATGACCTCGCGAAAAAGAAATGCCCGGAGATCGGACTGGCCACGATATACAGGACCGTGCAGGTACTGGTGGATCTGTCGGTAATCGATAAGGTGAGCTTTGACGACGGTTTTGCCCGCTATGAATTAGGGGGCCTTGAAAGTGAGTCCAGACATCACCATCATCACGCAATATGCAGCCGCTGCGGCAGAGTATTTTCATTTGAAGGAGACCTCCTTGATACACTGGAGCAGACCATTTCCGATACCATGGGATTTAAGGTGACGGATCATGAGGTAAAGCTCTACGGGTACTGCAGGGATTGTCAGAAAATCATGGAAAAAGAAGATCAGGACGGAAAATAGATAGAAAAATGGAGGTAACAGATTGAAGAAACAGGACAGCAATGCAAAAATTAAGATCATTCCCCTTGGTGGAATGGAACAGATTGGTATGAATATTACCGCGTTTGAATACGAGGACAGCATCATCGTAGTGGACTGCGGACTTGCTTTCCCCAGCGACGACATGCTGGGCATCGACTTAGTCATTCCGGACGTAACGTATTTAAAACAGAACATCGACAAGGTGAAGGGATTTGTGATCACCCACGGCCATGAGGACCATATCGGAGCCCTGCCGTACATTTTAAAAGAAGTCAACGTGCCGGTCTACGGTACGAAGCTGACCATTGCACTGATCGAGAATAAGTTAAAAGAGCATAATTTATTAAAGAATACGAAGAGGAAAGTAATCAAGCACGGACAGTCCATCAACCTTGGATGCTTCCGTATTGAATTTATAAAGACAAACCACAGTATCGCAGACGCTTCCGCACTGGCTATTTATTCACCGGCGGGCGTGATCCTGCACACCGGCGACTTTAAGATCGACTATACGCCAGTCTTCGGCGAACCGGCCGATTTAGAGCGTTTTGCGGAGCTGGGCAAGAAGGGCGTTCTGGCCCTGATGTGCGACAGCACCAACGCCATCCGCCCGGGATTTACCCCATCGGAAAAGACGGTGGGAAAGACATTTGACAATATCTTTGCAGATCATAAATTTAACCGTATCATCGTTGCCTCTTTTGCCTCCAATGTGGACCGGGTGCAGCAGGTGATCAACTCAGCGGCCAAATATGGACGCAAGGTCGTGGTAGAGGGACGAAGCATGGTGAACGTCATCGGAACGGCCAGCGAACTGGGCTATATCGACATCCCGGAGGGAACCTTAATTGATATCGACCAGCTGAAGAATTATCCGGACGAGCAGACCGTGCTCATCACCACAGGAAGCCAGGGAGAATCCATGGCGGCCCTTTCCCGTATGGCAGGAAGTACCCACAAAAAGGTATCGATTAAACCGACCGATGTGATTGTGCTCAGCTCCACTCCGATTCCGGGCAATGAGAAGGCCGTGTCCAAGGTTATCAACGAACTGGCCATGAAGGGTGCCGAAGTAATCAATCAGGATACCCACGTATCCGGCCATGCGTGTCAGGAAGAGATCAAGCTGATCTACGCTCTGGTGCGTCCGAAATACGCGATCCCGGTTCATGGAGAGTACCGCCATTTAATGGCTCAGAAGAATCTGGTACAGGCTATGGGCATTCCGAAGGACGACATCGTTATCATGTCCTCAGGAGACGTGGTGGAACTGGGACAGGAGTCCTGGGGCATCGTGGATCACGTTCAGGCAGGCGGAATCCTGGTGGACGGACTGGGTGTCGGCGACGTCGGCAATATCGTGCTGCGTGACAGACAGAACCTGGCTCAGAACGGTATCATCATCGTCGTGCTGACGCTGGAGAAATACAGCAATCAGCTGCTGGCAGGCCCGGACATCGTGTCCAGAGGCTTCGTCTATGTGAGAGAATCCGAGGATCTGATGGAGGACGCAAGAGCGGTCGTGAATGACGCTGTGCTGGACTGCCTCGACCGCCATGTCAACGACTGGGGCAAGATCAAGAATATTATCCGCGACAGCTTAAGCGATTTCTTATGGAAACGGATGAAGCGGAATCCGATGATTCTGCCGATTATTATGGAAGTATAGGATAAGCATCAAAGAATCAGGACTTTCGTGTTGAAAGGGATGACAGTATGAGCCGTGCTACAAAAGAGATCAACAGAATAACGGGAGCCATCATCGGGATATCCGGAAGGCTGATTGTCTGCGCACTGGTCGTGCTGCTTCTTTACGAAGGCGTGACAAAGGGCTATGAATTCGGCCATGAAATTTTTTACGCCACGTCTGTGGAAGCTGCGCCGGGAAGAGACAGGAGTATCACCGTGGAGGAGGGAACCTCCATCACGGATGCAGCGAAGCTCCTTAAGTCGTACGGGCTGATTGCGAATGAATATTCATTTGTCATACAGGCCATCTTCTTCGACTACGAAGTGAACCCCGGGACGTACACCGTGAACACCTCTATGACCTCCAAGGAGATTCTTCAGATGATGAACGAAAATACCGGAGAAGAGGAAGAGAAGGAATGATAGGGAACGACAGAGTCACGGACTACATTAATTCGCTGGAGAGAAGCCGGGGAACGCTCCTTTCGGAGCTTGCGTCAAAGGCCCGGAAGGAACGGGTGCCGGTCATCCGCGAGGAGACAGCCTCATTCCTGATCTCTCTGGTGGAGGCGAAGCGGCCGGCGGCTATCCTGGAGGTTGGCACAGCGGTGGGCTACTCGACGCTTTTAATGGCGGGGGCCATGCCGGAGAATTGCCGCATAACAACGATTGAAAAATATGAAAAACGGATACCAGAAGCCCTGGAAAATTTCGAGAGAGCGGGGGAGAGTGAACGAATCACCCTGCTCCCCGGCGATGCCGGAGAGATCTTGAAGAAACTTACCGGTCCCTATGATTTTATATTCATGGACGCGGCGAAGGGCCAGTATCTTGTATGGCTTCCCGAAATCATGAGACTCATGGTTCCGGGAAGTATGCTTGTCTCGGACAATGTGCTGCAGGATGGCGATATCATCGAATCGCGCTATGCGGTGGAACGGCGCAACAGGACGATCCATGCGCGCATGCGGGAATATTTATACGAATTGAAACATACGGACAGCCTGGCCACGTCGATCATACCCATCGGGGACGGCGTTGCATTAAGCGTTTTTAGAGAAAGAGATGTAAAAAGATGAGAAAGACAGAACTGCTTATTCCGGCTGGAAGTCTCGAGGTGCTGAAGACCGCCGTGATTTACGGTGCGGATGCGGTCTATATCGGCGGTGAGGCCTTCGGTCTGAGAGCGAAAGCAAAGAATTTTACGAATGAAGAGATCAAAGAGGGAATCGCCTTTGCCCATGAACACGGTGTAAAGGTCTATATAACGGCCAATATTCTGGCTCACAACGATGATTTAGCGGGTGTGGAGGCGTATTTCGGAGAACTGAAGGAGATCGGTCCGGATGCGCTGATTATCTCAGATCCGGGAGTATTCGCCATTGCCAGGCGGGTGATACCCAATATGGAGATCCATATCAGCACCCAGGCTAATAATACGAACTACGGAACGTACCGTTTCTGGTATGATCTGGGGGCAAAGCGCGTGGTAACGGCGCGTGAGCTTTCTTTAAAGGAGATTAAGGAGATCAGAGAACACATTCCGGAGGATATGGAGATCGAGAGCTTCATTCACGGAGCCATGTGCATCTCCTACTCAGGACGGTGTCTTCTGAGCAATTTTATGACGGGCCGGGACGCCAACCAGGGGGCCTGTACCCATCCCTGCCGCTGGAAGTATTCCATCGTCGAGGAGAAGCGTCCGGGTGAGTACATGCCGGTTTATGAGAATGAGCGGGGCACGTTTATCTTTAACTCCAAGGACTTATGTATGGTCGATCACATACCGGAGATGATCGATGCCGGGATCGACAGCTTTAAGATCGAAGGGCGCATGAAGACGGCGCTCTATGTGGCGACGGTGGCAAGGGCTTACCGAAGGGCCATCGATGATTACCAGAAGGACCCGAAGCTTTATGAGGCGAATTTAGACTGGTATCGGGAAGAGATCGTCAAGTGTGTCAACCGGGAATTTACCACAGGCTTCTATTTCGGAAAACCGGACGCATCGTCCCAGATCTACGAGAACAGCACGTATGTGAAGGATTACACGTATTTGGGAACAGTTGCTTCGGTGAATGCCCGGGGGTATGCGAGAATCGAACAGAAGAATAAGTTTTCGGTGGGGGAAACCATCGAGGTGATGAAGCCGGACGGAACGAACAGCGAGGTAGTCGTCAAAGCGATTTACGCGGAAGACGGAACCCCGCAGGAGAGCGCCCCCCATGCGCGCCAGATGGTTGATGTGGATCTGGGGATTGCGATGGATCCGTATGATATACTACGGCGGTGTGAGGTTGGAGGGGAATAGTCAGAAGCGGACAAAGCAATGGCAAAAGCGTATCAGTAAGATGTGACGCTTTTGCCATTTTCGCTGTCCGAGAAAGCGCATAAACCTGCTATATACTCTTAGACCTGCTTCCACAACACAAGAGAAACTTCAAATTTATCTTTATCAGGAATCAGATAGAACTGGCCCCCGTTTGCCTCTACCATGCTGCGGACACTGGAGAGGCCGATTCCGGCACCTTCGTGTTTGGTAGAGGAAATCCGGTCTTCAAGGACGGTAAATTCTCCATTCCAGTGGTTTTTCACGGTGATCAGCAGGTTGCCCTTTGCAGTCTTTGCGTATATTTTTACGGAGCGGAGCTCCTGGGGCAGCTTTTCAGAGGCTTCGAAGGCATTTTCCAGGAGATTACCAAGCAGAACGCCGAGGTTCCAGGCTTCCAGCTTTAATTCCGCCGGGAGAGAAACATGAATGGAAAGTGGTATCTGCTTCTGTAATGCGCGCTGCCGGTAGTAGGTGAGAACCGCGTTAGCTGCGTGGTTATCGCAGAGAACCGGCCATTCGGTCTGCTCAGAACTGTTCTCGTAGCCTTCCAGATAGTCCTCCAGCGCATCATACTGCTTCTGGTTGGTAAGTTCCTTGATTGCCGTGATATGGTGGCGCAGGTCATGCCGCATCTTACGTGTCTCTTCTATGCTTTTTGACAGGATCCGATAGTTTTCTTCCTGGAGGGCGAACTGTCCCTTCATCAGCCGCATATTCTCAGCGAGTGCGGTACGTTCTGCATAGGCCCGGATCGTATCAAACCAGAGTCCGCCGGCCAGGAGAAGGATAAAGAGGAATCCTGCGTTTTCTGTCTGCCATCCAAAACGCACCGGCTCAAAGACCGGAGCGGCCGCCTGAACCAGAAGGGCGACGGCGATTGTACAGAGACCCGCCAGGAGCAGGCTTCGCATGGTTTCCGTCTGTTCCCTGTTAAAGAATGCAGTGGTAATGAGCCAGCTGAAAAGAACGAGTTTGAAGCCGTCTAAGAAGACTGAGTAGAGCAGCATAGCAGTTAAGCTTCCGTTTAACAGCAGAGCGGGAACCACAAGAGAAGCAAGAGCTGCAGCTGCGCAGACGAAAACGGCAAATTGCTGCGGCCTGCCTTTGATACCGCAGAGACTGCAGTGCAGCGCACAGATTGCGGTAAGAAACAGGTAAAAGCTTAAATCTTCCAGATAATAGGTCCAGTATCCGGCGCCAAATAAATGAAAGAGCGGATACATGACATGCATGGTGAAGAACAGGCATACAAGAGAAAACAGTATCATGCGTCTCCGTTCCCCGCCGGTTTTGATGCCAATGAAAAGATACAGGATTCCGATGGTCAGTGATGCAATGACCATGATACATGTGCGCAGAAATCGGAGGGAAATTAAATCGGATACTGCATCTGTTGATCCGAACGCCGGAGGATAGACCATGCCGCTGTAATAGTGACGTGTATCCGCGGCCTGTACGACCAGCTCTGCTTTTCCAGCCGCGGAGAAGGTAATCATACCTGTGCGGATGGAGGGGGACGGATTGACGGAGGTTACATCACCTAAGATGCTGACAGGCCGGCCATTTACCCAGATTCGTGAGGCGGAATAGATTTCAGGCAGTTCCAGCGCATATTCGTTTACTTCCGGAGGAAGCAGGATGGTCAACCGATACGTGGCGCAGCCATGAGGATTACCGTTTTTATCTCCGGCTTCAAAACCTCCGTACTGTCCCAGATAGATAAAATGAGGCTTCTGCCCGTTAAATTCGCCGGGGGCAATCAGCTTTTGCGGATAGATTTCCCAGCCATAGGTCAGTACAGATAAGGGCTGCCTGTCTGACCGCAGATCAAGAATCCCATGCTCTCCCTGTTTTCCGGGAAAATGGTATTTGTTGTCATACCGGTATTGCAGGACAAACAGAAGGATCGTGCATAGTACGACGAGCAGAAGCAGGCAGAGCCGCTTAAGGTAAATGTTTTTCTTCATAAACTGCACATGGAGACTCGTGCCTTTAGACATGAGAGGAATTGTGCCCCTCCTGACTCTTTCGCAAGCTCCTTCTCCTTTTT
>NZ_JBKVCZ010000105.1:0-24168 GCF_046966825.1 Hungatella sp.
GGATCTTCGTGATTGATTCCATGGCCTTTGGAAATATCGAAAAACAGTGCGCCTCCCTGGTGCCCGACGCGGTGGAGATTCTGCCGGGGCTGATGCCGAAGATCATCAAAAAGCTGTGCAGTACCGTGAACGTGCCCCTCATCGCAGGCGGCCTGATCTCCGATAAGGAGGATGTGATGAATGCACTGAATGCGGGGGCGGTTGCGATATCGGTGACGAATCAGAGGGTGTGGTTTATGTGAGCGGAATCCCTTTATTTTCCTGCTGAAAACAGGGGCCTGTCCTTCCCGAAAATGGGAAAACAGAAAATCATGGAAAACACGAACAAATGTTTGCAAAAATGAAAAAGCTGTGATATTATGAGATGGCAGACCATTAGAATGAGTGCTGGAAACAGCACAGATCATATAGTATTGATTATTTATTTCATACTTTCAGACAGGAGTCATATGTATGGCAAAGCAGTATATTAAAATCAGAGGTGCCAATGAGCACAATCTTAAAAACATCTCTCTGGATATTCCAAGAAACGAACTGGTGGTATTAACGGGTCTCAGTGGTTCCGGCAAATCTTCCCTGGCGTTCGACACGATTTACGCGGAAGGGCAGAGGCGTTATATGGAGTCGCTGTCTTCCTATGCCCGCCAGTTCCTGGGTCAGATGGAGAAGCCGGATGTGGAGAGTATCGAGGGGCTGTCCCCCGCCATTTCCATCGATCAGAAGTCCACGAACCGCAACCCGCGTTCTACGGTGGGAACGGTGACAGAGATCTATGATTACATGAGACTTCTCTATGCGAGAATCGGTATTCCCCATTGCCCGAAGTGCGGACGGGAGATTAAGAAGCAGACGGTGGACCAGATGGTGGACCACATTATGGGACTGCCGGAGAAGACGAAGATTCAGCTTCTCGCTCCTGTGGTAAGGGGCCGGAAGGGCGAACATGCGAAGGTTCTGGATCATGCCAGGAGAAGCGGTTACGTCAGAATCCGAATCGACGGCAGCATGTACGAGCTGTCAGAGGAAATCAAGCTGGAGAAGAACATCAAGCACAACATTGATATCGTGGTGGACCGTCTCGTGGTGAAGGAAGGGATTGAGAAGCGTCTTGCCGATTCCATTGAGACCGTGATGGAGCTTTCCGACGGGCTGATGACCGTGGATGTGATTGACGGCGAGCCGATTACCTTCAGCCAGAGCTTTTCCTGCCCGGACTGCGGAATCAGCATTGACGAGGTGGAGCCGAGAAGCTTTTCCTTCAATAATCCCTTCGGGGCCTGTCCGGACTGTTTCGGACTGGGATATAAGATGGAATTTGATGAAGACCTGATGATTCCGGACAAGAGCCTGAGCATCAACCAGGGCGCGATCACCGTGCTGGGCTGGCAGTCCTGTACCGATAAGGGAAGCTTTACCCGCGCCATTTTAGAGGCGCTGAGCAGGGAATACAAGTTTGATCTGGATACCCCGTTTGAGGAGTACCCGAAGGAGATCCATGACGTCCTGATTAATGGAACGAATGGAAAGGAGATCAAGGTGCACTACAAGGGCCAGCGTGGAGAAGGCGTATACGATGTTGCCTTCGAAGGCCTGGTTCAGAACGTGGCCCGCAGATACCGCGAGACGTATTCCGAGGCGTCCAAGGCGGAGTATGAAACCTTCATGCGGATTACCCCGTGTCCGACGTGCCGCGGCATGAGACTGAAAAAAGAGTCTCTGGCGGTTACGGTGGGAGATAAGAATATCTATGAAGCGACCAATATGTCGATCGTCAAGTTCCGGGAGTTCCTGGACCAGCTGGTGCTGACACCGATGCAGCATTCCATCGGCGACCTGATTTTAAAGGAGATCCGGGCCAGAGTGACGTTCCTGATCGACGTCGGCCTCGATTATCTGACTCTTACCCGCGCCACCGGCAGCTTATCGGGAGGCGAGGCACAGCGTATCCGTCTGGCGACCCAGATTGGCTCCGGCCTGGTGGGCGTGGCTTATATTCTGGATGAGCCGAGTATCGGCCTTCATCAGAGAGACAACGACAAGCTGTTAAAAACGCTGCTTCATTTGAAGGATTTGGGAAACAGTGTGCTGGTGGTCGAGCATGATGAGGATACCATGCGTGCGGCGGACTGCATCATCGATATCGGTCCGGGCGCAGGCGAGCACGGCGGCAATGTGGTAGCCGTCGGAACGGCAAACCAGATCATGAAGTGCAAGGATTCCATCACAGGCGCGTACTTGAGCGGCAGAATCAAGATTCCGGTTCCGGAGGAGCGCAGAAAGCCGACAGGCTACCTGACCGTCCGCGGAGCGAAGGAGAATAACTTAAAGAATATCGATGTCACATTCCCTCTGGGCGTGATGACGTGTGTGACCGGTGTCTCCGGATCAGGAAAGAGTTCTCTGGTGAACGAGATCCTGTATAAATCGCTGGCGAAGAAGTTAAACCGGGCAAGGACCATTCCGGGCAAGCACAAGTGCATTGAAGGTGTGGAACAGCTGGATAAGATCATCGCCATCGACCAGTCCCCGATCGGAAGAACCCCGCGTTCGAATCCGGCCACATATACCGGCGTATTCGATCTGATCCGCGATCTGTTTGCATCGACATCGGATGCGAAGGCAAAGGGCTATTCCAAAGGCCGTTTCAGCTTTAACGTGAAGGGCGGCCGGTGTGAGGCGTGCAGCGGCGACGGTATCATTAAGATTGAGATGCATTTCCTGCCAGACGTTTACGTTCCCTGTGAAGTCTGCGGAGGAAAGCGGTACAATCGTGAGACGCTGGATGTGAAGTATAAAGGCAAGAGTATTTATGACGTGCTGAATATGACGGTGGAAGAGGCGCTGAAGTTCTTTGAGAACGTTCCTTCCATCTCGAGAAAGATAGCGACCCTGTACGATGTGGGACTTTCCTATATCAGGCTGGGACAGCCTTCCACGGAGCTTTCCGGCGGTGAAGCACAGCGTATCAAGCTGGCGACGGAGTTAAGCAAGCGTGGGACGGGCAAGACCATCTATCTGCTGGACGAGCCGACGACGGGACTCCATTTCGCCGACGTCCATAAGCTGATCGAGATTCTGCGGAAGCTGTCGGAAGGCGGCAACACCGTGGTCGTTATTGAGCATAATTTAGATGTCATAAAGACTGCGGATTACATTATTGATATCGGTCCGGAAGGGGGAGACAAGGGCGGCACAGTGATTGCCCAGGGAACCCCGGAGGAAGTGGCTGCAAATCCGGTGTCATACACGGGGCAGTATGTAAAGAAGTATCTGGAATAAAGAATGAATGCCGGAATTCCTTGTAAGATCAAGGGCTCCGGCATTTTTGTTTTTTACAAACAAGTTAAAATGAGTATAGCTGCCTTCTATTTCGCAGCCGTAACCCCTGCCATAACAGCTTCAACTGTTTCGGCCGAATCAGGGATATAGCTGGCAATTATGGAAGAAATATATTTTCCTTTGGAAATACAGTAATAATCCTGAAGCATGGCCCCTCCAAGCGCAGAAACCGAAAGCTTCGTAAAGGTCTGTCCTCCTATATTAACATCCTCATAATCTTTAAACTCATAGCTATAATCCTCCAAAGCCCCTAACTGCTCCTTCACAGTGTCCAAATACTGTGAAGCAGACATACCTTTTCCAAGAGTTGCAACAGAAATATTTTCATGCACCAGCTGAACGTTTGAGGACTGATCCGGCAGGATCACCATAAAATCATAGGCGGTTGTAAACTCTGCAACCTTATACTGCACTTCATTGGAAACACCATTGTTGACCAGAATCTCCTGGCCGGTTCCCAGGACTTTCTTAATATCCTCTTCTGTGGAAATCGTACAGTCCTCAGGAAAAGTAAAAGTAAGATTCAGCCAGGGGCTGGTAAAGGTATAGCCATCCCAGGAGCCTGTTGAGAATTCGGCTGTTTTTTTAACTTCGGCTGTTGTCTCCGTTTCTTTGATCTCAGTTGCGGCAGGCGGCTCCGGAAATGGCTGATTCCCAGAATTGCACGCAGCCAGCCATGCAGATGTAAAAAAAGCAGCACTCAAAACCAAAATATTCTTCTTCATAATCATACCCTCTGCCCTATATTTAATAAGTATATATTATCAAACACAGATGAGAAAGGCAATAGATGAAAAGTTCTCCCCAAAAGGGAGGAAGCCGGCAAGAGGGGGATCCTGCCGGCTTTGAGTATGAAAAAAAGTTTTATGTTGAAAAGGTGTTTACCTTGTTTACGAGTATTAATATACCCAATGAATGTGAAGATTATTTGATGAAAATGTGAAAAATATGTGATGAAGAGGATTTTTTGCTGAATGGGATAAATGAGCGGTATGTACTTTTTTTAATCTATACCAATTGATAAAATACGAAAATCGGTTGACATGATTTTAGGATTGTGTTATATGTTTCATAAGTGCAGAGATGAAGGAGGAGTTGTGATGCAGAAAAAATATCTGGCTGTGAAGGAGTATCTTCTGGAGCAGATTAATTCAGGTGCATACCAGCCGGATGAGCCGATTCCGCCGGAACGGGAGATGGCAGCCATGCTGGGCGTAAACCGTATGACTCTTCGCAGAGCGGTGGAAGAGTTGATGTACGAGGGGCTTCTGATACGAAAAAAAGGAAGCGGAACCTTTCTGACTAAGGGAAAGGTGAGTAAGCAGGAGCTGATTACGGCGGCAGGAGGACAGGAGGGCGCCTCGATCAAGATCATCAGCTGCAAAAAATGTACGGAAGGCAATTACGGTTACAAAGCACTGCAGCTAGATCCGCAGGAGAGAAAACCATACTGGAGAATCCGGCGGGTGCGATATATGGATATGGTTCCATATGCGTATGAGGACATTTATATGAATACAGATTTTTTTGAAACAATCGACTCCTCTTTCTATAATCTGGGTCTTCAGCAGATAGTGAAGACGAAAACGGAGATTGAGGACATTGATTTGATTGCGCAGGTAGAGGCACTTCTGTGTCTTCATAATACTGCAGTCCTTCTGAATGTCAGGATTGACTCACCGATTCTGCAGATTAAGAGTACCTTTGAATCAAAAGGAAAGGTGATGATGTTTTGCAGGAGCTATCATCCTGGTGACAGCTACAGTTACAGCAGTATGAAGCATCGGATATAAGGGCAGAGAAGTTCATCAATAAGCGGAGTGATATATCAATTTCGCGCATTTAAAAGGCAGATATGGAACGATATAATTCGTTTTCGTATCTGCCTTTTTTTGTACCTTGAAACACCTGAGAAAATTAGAGTATATATACCAAAATAAACTTTACTTATACCAAAAATGATTTTATACTATACGAGTATATATACCAAAAAAGAAAACAATAAAATAGGTATAGATAATTACAAGGAGGTATGCATGAGATACATTGGTAAAAGCTATCCCATACACGATGCCGGAAGCAAGGCTGCGGGAAGAGCGGTGTATGCAGGGGACATGGAGCTTAAGGGTATGCTGCATATGGCGCTGCTGTTCAGTACCATACCGCACGGCATTGTGAAACATCTGGTCTGCAGCAAAGCCCTTGCCCTTCCGGGGGTCGTCGATGTTATTCACTGCTTCAACACGACGGAGAAAGAGTACAACCAGTATCAGACTCAGTTTGGACAGGATCTCGTTCACACTGCGCGTATTTTCAATTCCCATGTGAGATATGTGGGGGACAGGATTGCCGGCGTGATTGCAGAGACGGAGGCCATCGCCAGAAAGGCAGTTTCCCTCATTGAAGTGGAATATGAGGAGATGGCCTATTCCCTCGATATGTTTGACACGCTTACAGGAAAGATTGACGGAATCCATGAGACAGGAGCCGTGTTTGAGGGCGGGGAGCATGTGACAGGGACGAAGCCTGAGGGAGAAGGGCTGGTGGAAATACATACGGCCACGGACTTATCCCGAATCAATCATATCTGTATGGAGACCCATGCCTGCGTCGCAGATTACGACCGCTATGGAGACGAGCTGACCGTATATTCACCGAATCAGACGGTGTATGGAATCCGTACCATACTGGGTGACATCTTTGAGATGGATTACAACAGGATCCGTGTAATTAAGACGACCATGGGTGGTTCCTTTGGAGGAAAGCAGGAATGGGTGCTGGAACCAGTGGTTGCTGCCGCTGCCTTACGAACAGGCAGACCGGTGAAGCTGGTATTTAACCGAAACGAAACCATGGTGTCCACGTATTCCAGGGCGCCCATGCATTTTGATGCAGACTTTGTGTTTTCGGAGGATGGTACTCTGAAGGGGGTGGACTGTGATCTGCTTCTGGATGCAGGCGCCTATCTGGGGAACTCTTTGAATTATGCCAGAACGGTGGCTCATAAGCTGTTTCGCGGATATAAATACCCTTACTGCCGGTTCCATTCCAGAGTAGCTCTTACCAATACGATCATTGGCGGCGCTTTTCGTGGTTGGACTTCTCCTGAAGCCACGATTATGTTTGAACATAATATGAATATGGCGGCAAGGAAGCTGAAAATGGATCCGGTTGATCTGAGAATTAAAAATGTGATGCACCCGGGAGATGAGGATCCGCTGATCGACACGCCAATCGGAAATTTTAAGGCGGAAGAGGCGCTGCGTCAGGGAAGGGAGCATTTTGAATGGGATAAACGAAAGGAAGAGGTCAGAACGTTTGACCAGGAGAACACGCGGTATAAACGGGGACTGGGAGTTGCCCTGGGCGCTCATGTCAACAGCTTTTATCCCTCCAAAACGGATTATGCCAGAGTAGATATGCGCCTTTCAGAGACCGGAAGCGTGCACTGTAATATAACGCTGCATGATCATGGGTGCGGTACGGTTACTGCCTTCCAGATGATTGCCGCCGAAGAACTGGGACTTCCGCTTAATAAAGTGGCGGTAGGGGAGGGAGATACCCGTTATACACCGTTGGATGTGGGATGCTTTTCCAGCAGAACGACGTTCGTGCAGGGCCGTGCGACAGTGGAATGCGCACGTAAATTTAAGGCGCGTCTGGCCGATCATGCGTCGAAGCTGGCGGGTATACCGGCTGAGGATATGGTTGTGGAGGAAGAAACCGTACACTCGGTGAGCAGGCCGGAAATCTGTTATACGTGGAGCCAGATTGCGGATCAGTCTCAGCAGGTATTAAAGCAGGAAGTATTTGTGAGTTATGAATATATACCGGATTCTAATCCAGGTGTGGCGGGCGCCCATTATGCCATGGTAGAGGTAGATACCTACACAGGTATGACAAAGATTCTGGATTATCTGGCAGTCCATGATATAGGCCAGGCAATTAACCGGGAGATCTGTGTCGCTCAGACGCAGGGAGCCGTCGTTATGGGAAGCGGCGCCGCTTTGAGCGAGCATGTTATTACAAGAGCCAATGGCAGACCCTGCGGCAGTCTGAAGGATTACCATGTGATAAACTCATTCGAAGCGCCCACGGTACGAGTGGAATTCATTGAGGATGGAGAGACGGAAGGACCTTACGGAGCAAAATCCATCGGGGAGGTATGTCACACTCCGGTAACTGCGGCTGTCGTAGGGGCTGTCAATGATGCCCTGGACAGCGACATGAACAGCATTCCACTTTCCCCCGATGTGATAACCGGCTATTTACGAGAAAGGATGGAACGGTAAATGAAACTGGATTTTATACTGAATGGGCGGAATACGGTGGTTGAGACAGAGCCGGACAGACGTCTTTTGGATCTTCTGCGTACAGAATTACATATGACTGGGACAAAGGAAGGATGCGGAGAGGGAGAATGCGGCGCATGTACCGTAATTATTGATGGAGAAGCAGTCCATTCCTGTCTGGTGCTGGCCTGTCAGCTGGAAGGAAAAAGCGTGATTACCATAGAGGGACTGGAAGAAAACGGAGAGCTGTCCGATATCCAGAGGATCTTTGTGGAGGAGACAGCCATCCAGTGCGGATACTGCACTACGGGCATGATCATGTCCGCTAAAGCGCTTTTGATGCATAATTCCAATCCATCGGAAGCGGAAATCAGAACGGCGCTGTCCGGCAATATTTGCCGCTGCTCCGGATACACCCAGATTATCAGAGCCGTCAGGCGGACAGCAGAGGAAGGAGGAGTCAGATGATTTCATATACGCCAAAAACACTTCAGGAGATCCCAGCATGTCTTGGCAGGATGACGGAGAAAGATAAGATAATCGGAGGCGGAACGGATCTCATTATCAGACTTAATATGGGCCTCTCGAAGCCGGACGCGCTGTGCTATCTTGGTTATGTCGATGAGTTAAAACGCATTACGGTGGAGGAGGACCGCATGGTGATCGGCGCTTACGCCACGATGACCGGGATTGAGAACCATCCGGCAGTAAAGGAGTATTTTCCGGCGCTGATGGATGCTGCTTCTGACGTTGGTTCCCTGCAGATCCGCAATAATGGAACCATAGGCGGAAACATAGGCAACGCGTCACCGGCCGGAGATCTGCTTCCAGTGCTCTACTTATACAATGCCCAGGTGGAAATCATGGGGGCGGAGGGAAACAGGGTAGAACCCATAGAACAGATTATTGCGGGACCGGGCAGAACGACTTTGACATATAACGAGGCTGTCACCAGAATATTTCTTCCTCGTCCTGCATTCGTAAGTTCTTTTGTCAAGCTGGGATTTCGCCGCAAAGTGACGATTTCCAGAATCGGAATTGCCCTTGGAGTCCAGATGGACGGCGATTACGTGAAAGATGTGCGTCTGGTCATCGGAGCAATCTCCTTAAAACCGGTAAGACTCACCGCAGCGGAGGAATTTCTGCGTGGGAAGCCCTTAAATGAAAGTAATATCATGGAAGCTGCTCGGATTCTTTCGGATTTGATCATGGAGATTACGCCCAGGGAGTTTGACCGGGATTATAAAGTATTTGCCTCCAGAGGAATCGTAATGGATGCATTTAAAC
This sequence comes from Hungatella sp., assembly GCF_046966825.1. Classification (NCBI taxonomy): domain Bacteria; kingdom Bacillati; phylum Bacillota; class Clostridia; order Lachnospirales; family Lachnospiraceae; genus Hungatella; species Hungatella sp. Next base: position 8,919 of record NZ_JBKVCZ010000105.1, read on the forward strand.
GCTTAAGAAGAAATTGAGAGGACTGTTGAGGGGATGAAAAACAGCAGTGGGATACGTTTTATCGGATTGAGCTTCATCGGAGCAGTCCTGTTCTTTTTACCGGTATATCAGGGGATGATTCCGGTGGTTCTTTTGATAAACACCATAAAATTGTGTCTGGGAGAGCTGCTTCCCCTGGTTGCAGTAATATCGTGTACAGCCCTCGCAGTGGAACTTGCGGCGGCCAGAATCTTCAAAATCCCTGTGATGGAAGAGTACTTCAAGGGGGAACGTATCCGCTGCTTATTCTGGCTTCTCAGCGCCGTAATCGTGCTGCTGAAGGCCTTTGGTAGCACACTGCCGTTCCTGGTTCATCCGAATATAGGAGGAACGCTCTTAAATCTAGGGTCTACTGTATTTATCACAATTGCAGTAGCTGGCTGCCTGGTAATCTTTATTATCCAGTCCGGTATCGTTGAGTTTGTATCGGTCCTTATGGAACCGGTTATGCAGCCGATGTTCCGTCTTCCGGGAGAAGCCGCGGTGAACATACTTTCATCTTTTGTGTCCTCTGCATCCGTAGGCGTATACTTTACGGAACGGTACTACTTGAGAAAACGGTATACTGCAAGACAGGCCTGTACGGTGGTTACAAGCTTCAGTGTTGTGAGTGTGGGGTATATCGGCATCATCGCATCCGTATCAGGAATCGGGGATATGTATGGAGAACTCCTTGCCGGAAGCTTTTTTCTGGTACTCCTGATGGGGATGATTATGGTCAGGATTCCTCCGCTCTGCCGGATGGCGGATTGCTACATAGACGGCAGCGAAAAATTCTGCGGGACAAAACGGCTCGGTTGGAGATGCCGCCTCACAGCTGCGTGGGAGGCCGGTGTCCGGAAGGCCGGCAGCTTTACTGGCAAAGCATTCTTTCAGAATCTTTTCCAGGCGCTGACTTTTGCTCAGAGGATTGTGGGCGTCATGATTCCCACCGTGCTGTTCGTTCTTATACTGGTCTACTATACGCCGCTGTTTACGTGGCTGGGGTATCCTCTGATTCCGGTGCTTCAACTTCTGGGGATACCGGATGCCGCTCTGGCGGCTCCTTCCGTTCTCATTGGAATCGTGGAAGTCAGCCTTCCGGGAATTCTGATTGGAGGAAGTGCGGCGGCGCAGCAGACAAGGTTTTTTGTAGCCCTTCTGTCCATTGTGCAGATTATCTTCTTTTCCGAAGCTGGCAATGCTATTATGGGATCCAAAATTCCATTGAATGCCGGAAAACTCATTGTTATTTTTCTGGTACGGACAGCCATCGCACTGCCGCTGGTCTCACTCGTAACACACATTATATATTAAGGGGAATGATTCATGGAACAGGTAGAGAAAAAGGATATAGTCAGATTTACGGTATTGAGCCTGATTGGGATTTTCCTGTATTTTATCCCGGTGGACGGCTCCCGGGTGCCTGTCGTAATTATGGTGGGCTGGATCAAAGATATACTTGGAGACAATTTAAAATATCTGGTGCTTCTGATGTTAATCGTACTTATGGGTACGATCTTTGGCGCTAAGGTACTTAAACAGAAAACATGCGTCAGACTTCATGCAGATGACAAGAATTCAAAGCTGATTCATTATGCCGCCGCATTTCTGGTCGTCCTGGCGGTATGGTTTAAGCTTCCTCCGGCCGCGGAATTTGCGGATGAGAGAGTGGGCGGACAAATCCTGAGTCTGGCCGGTACGGTCATGCTTACAGTGTCTGTGTGCGGCTGGTTTATCGTATTTATCCTCAAATCAGGAATCGTGGAATTTGTCGGAACGCTTCTGGAGCCTCTGATGAGGCCGCTGTTTCGCCTGCCTGGGGCTGCGGCGATCAACTGCCTGTCATCCTATGTGGTCAGTGCGGCTGTAGGTGTTTACATGACGGACCAGTACTACGAGAATGAGGTATACAACCGCAGGGAAGCCATTGCCGCGGCCACCTGCTTTTCCACGATCTCTGTGGGCTATATCGGTGTGCTCTGCTCCATCGGAGGCATCAATGAAATGTATGGTACCCTGTTGGTACTGACATTCCTTCTGGTGATTGTTATGACCGCGGTTATGGTGCGGATTCCACCGATCTCCAGAATTCCGAAGACGTATTGCGGGGAGCTGGAAAAGGGAGACGACGACCGGGACATAAGGCGTGAAGCCGGCCCGAATCATGCTGAAGCGGGAAAAAACAGATTTCAGCGGGCGGTAAATGCAGCGGCTCTCTGCTCCAGACAGTTTACATTCCATGAATTTACGGCCAGCCTTTTAAGCGCATTAAAGTTCTCACAGAGAATTATCGCGTATATGATTCCGATTGTGATTGTAACGCTGACGCTGGTTCACCATACGCCGGTATTTACGTGGCTGGGATATCCGATTGCCCCGGTGCTGAGGCTTTTAGGCCTTCCGGACGCGGCTCAGATTGCGCCTGCTGTGCTTCTGGGATTTATTGAAGTGAGCCTGCCGGCTATTTCCGTCAGTACGGGTGTGGCGGCTCAGAGTGTATTTTTTGTGGTACTTCTCTCCATCGTTCAGATTATCTTCATGACGGAAGCGGGGAACGCCATGCTTGGGGCACGCTTTTCAATGAAATTTACGGATCTGGTCATTCATTTCCTGGTTCGTACTGTGATCGCGGTTCCGGTGATTGCAGTGATATCGCATTTATTATTTTAAATTCAGAATCAGAAAAATAAAAGACATGGATTGATTCCTTCGCGGAACAACCATGTCTTTTATCGTTTTACCGCAGTCGCGTGGGAACCGGCCCCTTATAGTGAGTATTATATTTGAGAAATCCTGTTCGGAAACCTTCTTGCGCCGTCTGCCAAAGAAGACTATAATATACCATATATTGACAAAAAGCAGGTGAAAAATTATGCATATAGCGGATTTACATATTCATTCCAGATATTCACGGGCGACGAGCAAAGACTGTACACCGGAATATCTGGATCTATGGGCCAGGAGAAAAGGGATCTCCATTGTCGGTACCGGGGATTTTACCCATCCGGCATGGCGTCAGGAGCTGGAGGAGAAGCTGGAGCCGGCGGAGGACGGGCTCTATGTGCTGAAGGAGGAGTACCGGATCAAAGATGAAACGGCAGGTGCTTCAGCTGCACCGCGCTTTGTGATTACAGGAGAGATCAGTTCCATTTACAAGAAACACGACCGGGTGCGGAAAGTGCACAGTGTGATTCTGCTTCCGGGGCTGGAGGCGGCTGAGTGTCTGGCAGGAAAACTGGAAACGATCGGCAACATTCACTCCGATGGGCGTCCCATCCTGGGGCTGGACTGCCATGATCTTTTGGAAATTATGCTGGAACTCAATTCTGAATCGATCTATATTCCGGCGCATATCTGGACGCCGCATTTTTCCCTGTTCGGAGCATTTTCAGGGTTTGACACGGTGGAAGAATGCTATGAGGATTTGACTCCGTACATCCACGCCATGGAAACGGGACTCTCCTCCGATCCGCCCATGAACTGGCGGCTTTCGGCGCTGGACGGCTATCAGCTGGTGTCCAATTCAGACGCTCATTCCCCTGCAAAGCTGGGGCGGGAAGCGAACTTACTCGATATGGAATTATCCTATAAAGGGCTGCAGACGGCGATACAGACGGGAGAGGGGCTGGTGGGAACCATCGAATTCTTCCCGGAAGAAGGCAAATACCATTATGACGGCCACCGGAAATGCCATCTCTGCCTGAGCCCTCTGGACGCGGAAAAATACTCCGGTAAATGCCCTGTCTGCGGCAGAAAACTGACCATAGGCGTTTCCCACCGCGTGGAGCAGCTGGCGGACCGGGAGGAAGGCTTCGTGCTGCCGGGAGCGAAGGCATTTGAGAGCCTGGTTCCGCTGCCGGAGGTGATCGCCGCATCCACCGGACATTCAGCGGCCAGCCGGAAGGTGGAAAATCAGTATTATGAAATGCTTACCGCACTCGGCTCAGAATTTTCAATTCTCAGGGAGCTTCCGATTGAAGATATCCAAAAGGTCTCCGGCCGCCTGACGGCAGAGGGAATCCGCAGACTGCGCGAAGGAAAAGTGGAACGCCGTCCGGGCTATGACGGAGAATACGGGACCATACGCTTATTCGATCAGATGGAACTGGACGGAATGGACGGACAGCTCAGCCTGTTTACGGGAGTCGAGATGGCAGAATTGTCACGCATGGAGACGGCTGCGGCTGCGATGGCGGTTCCGGATCATTCATCAGAGCAAGGGGCGAAACAGAGGACAGAGGGAACGGTTGACGCGGGCGGAGACGAAGCGGCCTCCCACCAGCTTACGTCCGGCTTAAATCCGCAGCAGGAGGCCGCTGTGACAGCAATCTCGCGCACCATCAATGTGGCTGCAGGCCCTGGAACGGAAAGACGAAGACACTGGTGGCCCATGCCTTCCATCTTCTGGAGGAGAGAGGGGTAAAACCGACGGAAATGACTGCCGTTACATTTACCAATCAGGCGGCCAGGGAGATGCGTGAGCGCCTGGAAAGCCAGTTAGGCGGGAAACGATTCGTAAGCCGTATGAGAATCGGAACCTTTCATTCCATTTGCTATGATATCCTGAAAAAATCAGGCCTGGAGTTTACTCTGGCCGATGAATTGGAGATGAAGGATACCGCAGAAGAGGTCATTGCAGACCGGGAGCTGAACCTGCCGGTCAGACAGTTCCTGCGGCAGGTTTCCGCGAGAAAATGCGGTCTGGAAAAAGAGACGGAATCGGTTCCGGCAGAGGCTTACGAGGCGTATCAGAGAAAGCTGAAGGAGCAGGGGATACTGGATTTCGACGATCTGCTTCTGGAAACGCTTCACCTTTTCGAAGAGGAGGGGAAGAATAAAACGATCCGCCAGGGATTCTCTTATCTGCTGGTAGACGAGTTCCAGGATATCAGCCCTGTTCAGTACCGGCTGATTCAGGAATGGAATAAGGGTGGAAGAGAATTATTTGTCATTGGAGACCCGGATCAGGCGATCTACTCTTTCCGGGGATCGGATGCTAGATGTTTTGAAAAGCTGAGAGAGGACTATCCTCCGATAACCACAATCTGTCTGGAGCAGAATTACCGTTCCACTCCGCAGATCCTGGAGGCGGCCTCCGGCGTGATTTCACAAAACGATGGACCGGAGCGAAGACTGATTCCGCAGAGGCAGGCTGGTACTCCGGTGCGCCTGGTGACGGCGTCCGGGGAGATGTCAGAGGATATCTTTGTGGCAAAAGAGATTAACCGCCTGATCGGCGGAATCGATATGCTGGACGCGCAGGGGCATTTGGAAACGGGTGATGACTTAAGAGCCAGAAGCTTTTCGGACATTGCCGTGCTGTACCGTACCAACAGACAGGCGGAGCTTCTGGAGACCTGTCTGAAAAAAGAGGGAATTCCTTATGTGGTTGCCGGCAGGGAAGATTTCCTGATGGAGCCGGCTGTACGGGGAACGCTCTGTTTTTTCAAAGCGCTTCTTAACCCGGAGGACCGGACGGTGCGGCGGCTGAGCTTGAAGCTGTTATGGAAGCTGCCGGAGGATGAAATGTCCGGGAGTATTTTCGATGCGGCGGCTGAGAAGTACCGGAAAAAGATGAAAAAGGAAAAGCCGCAGAAGCTTCTGGAGGCCTGGGTCTCGGATATGAATCTGCAGGAAGAAGAGGGCGTGGCAAAGCTGGCATCCATGTCTGTTTTTTATAAAAATATGGCCGAATTCCTCGATAACCTGACCTTTGGGCAGGAAAGTGATATAAAACGGTGCGGAGGCAAAACGTATACATCGGATTCTGTGACACTCATGACGCTCCACGGCTCAAAGGGGCTGGAATTTCCAGTGGTTCTGATGTGCGGAGTCAGAAAAGGGCTGATTCCACTGGAGAGCGGTAAGCAGGATATCGATGAAGCTGAAGAGCGCCGTCTGTTCTATGTTGGTATGACCCGTGCAAAGGACGAATTGCTCCTGATTACATCGCAGGAACCGTCACCGTTTCTGGAAGCGATTCCAAAGGAAGTGACAACGCGGGAAAATGCAGGAAAACAGCGTGATCCGGGTATGGGGAAGCAGATGAGCCTGTTTGATTTCATGCAGCCGTGATGCGTGGAATATGTGGAAGCGAAATAATGGATTAAACGAAAATGCTGAAGGAAGGTAAAAACTCGAGAGTGTGATTATTTTTCGAGCAACAATTAGACTATATGGAAAGTTCGCTTTAGGCAAATAAGGCGAACCAGAGATTATAGAGGCGAAGGAGAGTTTTAAATGAGAATCGGAGAGGTGTGCTTACTAACAAGCAATGTTATTCGGTTAGCCAATTTTTATAAATTACTTTTTGGTATCGATAATGAAAGCAATGATGATACTCATCAATACATTATATCAGAGGAAACTACATTGACAGTCTATAATGATGGAGTGGAGCGTAAATCGAATCCGCATAATATTTGCATTGCATTTACCGTTGATGATGTTGATGCGGAATATGCAAGACTGGTTGAACTTGGAGTAGGGGTTGTTGAACCTCCTACATTAAGACCTTGGGGTGCAAAGAATATGAGTTTTTTAGACCCTGATAATAATTTGATAACCTTTAGATGTTTTCCAAACAATGGATAGATGAGTATTTAACATAGTGCATCTTATTCATCATAAGTCGTAGATATGAATATGAGCGACGCCCCTGGCGGGGCGGCTGCACGTCCGTTGGACGCTGTCTATCAGCGGACATTTAGACCGCCGGAAATGGAGCATACATCCTTGTTCCAGCAATCAAAAGTTAGGCAGTTTAGGGTAGCAATACCAATACCTTCGAAAACAGGCTTCTAACGCTCCGCATATGTGCTATTTTTACCAGCTGGTAAAGAAATGCTTGTGCCGCCCAACTTTACAAAATCACTCTGCAAAGCGATATACCCAAATCAAGCAGAGATTTAAGAAACACCTTATTTCATGCTACTTTGCGGCATCACACTACAAGAAGATATACAGACTTATAAGCCTTGTTTTAGCTGTTCTTGAATAAAAAAATGCCCTGACGGATCTCCGGGCACACTTCATTATCCATTATACATAATTTTTTATTACAAGTCTACCATTTTTTCTTTTTTTTGCTAAGATAGTAATATGCGCAGAACGAAGAAGAAGGGAGACAGGCATGAATCAGATAAATCAGACAGACACAAAGAGTATACCGGGAGTCACCCTGGAGGATGAGAGAAATACACTTTCAGAAATTCTTGCCATAGCGGACAGGAATTTAAATCAGGCGAGGTCCTCTGTTGAGAATTTAGCAGATGAACTGCATGAACTGAAGGAAATTTATGATGTTGAGGATAAAGAAGGTCTGGCGTTGTGGTTCAATACCGACGCCAGATTCCAGCAGGTCCGGCAGGAACTGCTCCGCATGGAGCGAAGCAGAAAAAAGCCGTATTTCGGAAGAATTGATTTTACTGATGCCAGTCTGTTAAAGAAAGAGTGTTACTACATTGGAAAGGCGGCAATTACAAAGAATTCCGCAGAGCTGGTAGTCATCGACTGGAGGGCGCCGATCGCATCGGTATATTATGAAAGTTCCCTTGGAGCGTGTACGTATTCGGTAAAGGGAGAAGGGGCTTTTGAGATCGATCTATCCAGAAAGCGCACCTACGAAATCGAAAACGATGAACTGAAGGATTTTTACGATTCGGACGTAGTGGCCAATGATGATCTGCTGACAAAATACCTTGCCAGGAATAAACGATCCGTTTTAAATGATATCATTGCAACGATTCAACAGGAGCAGAATGAGATCATTCGTAAGAGGCCGCAGCATAATGTCATTGTACAGGGCGGGGCCGGTTCCGGTAAGACGACTGTGGCCATGCACCGCATTTCCTACATTTTGTATAACTACGATCTGGAATTTCAGCCAAAGGATTTCTACATTATCGGAAGCAACCGGATTCTTCTCAACTATATCACGGGTATTTTACCGGATCTGGACGTTTACGGCGTATCGCAGATGACGATGGAGCAGCTGTTCACGCGTCTTCTGTATGAGGACTGGGATGATCGGAAATATACGATTAAAAAACTGGATCGGGAAGATAAAACGGCCTGCGTAAAAGGCAGCTTTTCCTGGTTTCATGATCTGGAATCGTTTTGCCGGCGCTACGAGTGGAGCTATATTCCGTTGGAGGACGTCTATACGGAAAAGACACACCGCCTGCTGATGACCCGGAGCTCCATAGAGGGGCTGCTTAAGAAGTTTGATTTCCTGTCACTTCCTGACAAGCTGGACAAGCTGACGGAGCACCTGATGGCGAAGGTGGAGAATGAGATATATGGAAGATACTATACGTATCCGCCGGAAGAGCAGAAGGCGCTTCTGAAGTATTACCAGACCTATTTCGGAAAACGGGAGTGGAAGGGGTCCATTTTTGAGTTGTACGACAGCTTTCTGGCAGAGCAAAGGGAAAAAGGAACCAGGATTCCTTTACCTGGAAATTCCTTCGATCTCTACGATCTGGCCGCATTGGCTTATCTGTATAAACGAATCAAGGAGACGGAGGTCATCCAGGAAGCAAGCCATGTGGTTATCGATGAGGCGCAGGATTTTGGCATGATGGCCTATGGGGCATTAAAATACTGCCTCAGTAAATGTACGTATACCATTATGGGCGATGTGTCCCAGAATATCTATTTTGATTACGGACTGACAGACTGGGAGGAACTCAGGAGCCTTATGCTGCCAGGGGAATTTGATTATTTCGGGCTGCTGAGAAAAAGTTATCGAAATACGGTGGAAATCTCTAATTTCGCAACGAATATTCTGCAGCATGGGAATTTTCCTATTTATCCGGTTGAGCCGATTATCCGTCACGGAAATGAAGTTCGAACGACGGGCTGCGAGGAGGAGGGACGGCTGATTGCAGAGACCGCGGGCACTATTTTGGAATGGCAGAAGAAGGGCTATGAAACGATTGCAGTCATTTGCAGAGACGAAGAGGAAGTGAGCAAATTAACGAAAGAGCTGCGCAAAAAAGTAGAGCTTCGGGAGTTTGATGCGGAAACGGAAGAGTTTGGAAGCGGTGTTATGGTTCTGCCGATCGAATATGCAAAAGGTCTGGAATTTGATGCCGTTCTCCTTTTTAATGCCAGTGAAGAGAATTATCCGTCAGAGGATGGCTTTGCGAGACTGCTTTATGTGGCGGCTACGAGAGCGCTCCATGAACTGGTGGTGCTTTATTCCGGGAAATTGACAGATTTGATTGGTACCACTGTATCAGAGGAGAAGAAACAGAAGTACGTAGTCGTGCGGCAGGAGCAGCCTGCCAGGCGGGTGCGTGAGGAGAAGCCCAAAACCAACAGGGAAATAGAACTGGAACGCGTATCCCATGGGAAATTCGAGATGGAGCTGCGCAACCGCATCGGACCGAAGCGAATTGTTGTTCAGAATTCCATCGAAGAGAAGCGGTCAGAAAAAGCACGCGCTGCAAATAGCCCGTCAGAAAAATCGGAATTTGGAGTAATTCCGGGTACGAACAGCTTAAGACCGCTGGGCCATTCCAAATTAAATCTGGCAGTACGATGGGTGACCGGCAATAAAAGCTATGTTGAGGTGACGAATGCCTGCGGAGTTCTTCGGATCACGCCGATCTCGGAGAACACGGTTCGAATCAGTTTTGCAGGGGAATCATTAGGCCAGCTTCCGGAGATACCGGCAGAGATTGAGCCCACACCAAGGCTTAAATGGAATTACAGGGAAGACAAAGGCCGTGTGGAAGTAAAATTTGGAAAGCTGCTCTTGCGGATCGACAAGAAAAATGGCGGAATCTCTTTCTATACTGAGAAAGAGATGCTTCTTCTCAGCGAAAATCCATCACTGCCAAGACAGATCGCAAACGCTGCCAAAAATCAGACGTGGACCTATTTCGACTGGAGCAAAAAAGAGGTATTGAAGGCGAGAGGGGCGGTCGACCAGCAATGGCTTGATTTGAAGACCACAGCGAAGTATATCTCTTTCGGTGCAAAATCAAAGAGGCCTGCCTGTGTCAAGTCGAACAGCGGCTATCAGATCCTGGTTCCAGGGGGCAGAAGGGTCATGTGCTGCACGATACCGATGTATGGCTCTTATTTATATACGGAAGGGGAAGCGCAGATTGATTATTTTTTCATTGGAGGTACCCTATGCGAAAAGTAACCCTATTCATCGCCATGAGCTTAGACGGCTATATTGCGGATAGAAACGGCAGTGTAGACTGGCTGGCCGGTCAGGAACCGGATTACGACGATATGGAAAGCTATCATGAGTTCATCAAAGACATTGATACAGTCGTTATGGGCTGGAACACGTATCATCAGGTGGCAACTGAGCTGTCACCCGATGAATGGATATACCGTGGGCTGACAACCCATGTTGTGACCCACCGGACCATGGTTTCAACGGAAGAAATAAAGTTTACGAAGGAAGATGTCTGCAGTCTGGTAACCGCACTGAAACAGGAAGATGGAAAAGGTATCTGGATTTGCGGCGGGGCGAACATAATTCAGCCTCTGATAAGGGAAAACAGGATTGACCGATACCATATTTCCGTCATACCAACCATTTTAGGCTCCGGCCTTCCTTTATTTCCGCGGACAGCGAGTCCGGTGGGGGCGCCTGCAGACGGGGAAATTAAATTAAAATGCATCAAAACCCGATTATATAACGGCATAACGGATCTTATTTACGAACCAAGATAACTTTCGTGTAAACGAGGAGAGGAGCACTATTATGCAGGAACGTCCAATTCTGGAACGAAAGAATATCCCCATCGCCTCCCTTTTGAGAACCCCATCCATACGAAAGGAAATTCATTCTATTTGTCAGAATCAATGTGTGGATGACACATTTCTAACCAGCGCATCGGTTACGTTTCGCCAGTTATTTCTTCTGTCTTCGAAAGAGCGGATACCCGGCGGGACGATGGAACTGATATTTGAATTTTTGGCCTCAGAAGACAGGAGCCATCCTGTTTTCCTGGAAGAAGAATACGCTTATTTAAAAGAGCCCGCCTGGTGTTTGAATATGAGTGAAATCAGTTATATGAAGGTCTCTTTGGAGAAAAGAGGAGAGTATGTTTTCTCCATACGTAAAATACAAAAAGAGATTAATCCAGTGTCCGGGAAGCCGTATCTGATACTTTTTCCGGAAGATTCCGGGAAATCCAATGGCTGTTCAGAGGACAGGGAAAGAATGGGGGAAGAGAGGAAAGTCACTTTTGATCATGAATATCAGATGCAGGAATTCATGAAAGAAATTATATTAAATGGAATGGTTGATCTTGAAGACTATTCATAATAAAATGGCAGATTGATAAAAGACAGCCTCATGGTTTCAATCAGAAATTCACTTGCTCTTCTGTTTGAAATCATAAGACTGTTTGATATGAAAACGATCTCTGCCCCAAACGATCCCTACAGGAATAATTCAGTCAGAAATACAGCCGTACATGCGGCCAGTGATACGACAAAAAGGCTTTTTCCTCTGTAAGCCAGGAAAATAGCAATCACGAGGGCAATCACAGCCGACCAGACACTTGCCGTGGCAGTTAAGATTGCCGGAAACGTCATGACAGACAGCGTCACATACGGTACGTAATATAAAAATGAGCGGATATAAGTGTTTTTAATTTCTTTTCTTATCAAGGTCAGGGGGAGAACGCGGATCAGATAAGTGACTCCCGCCATGACGAGTATGTATAAATAAATACGGTTATTCATGCTGTTCCTCCCCTGTCTCTTTTACCGGGAATAAATATGCGGCCGCCCCTGCAATCAGCAGTGTCAGAATAATAATTTTAAATCCCGATGAAATGGTATTCAATACCGGTGCTGCTGCAAAGATCAGGCTGCAGACCATGGATACCACGATAACCCCTGATAAAATCCGGTTTCCCTTAGCGGGAGGGATAATAACTGCAAGAAACATGCCATACAGGGCTACATTTAGTGCACTCAAAATACGAGGAGGCAGGAAATCTCCGGAAACCGCACCGAGAAGAGTACCCAGAGTCCAGCCCGGTACCGCGACGGCAATCAGGCCGTAGCTGAAAAATGGGCTCAGCCTTCCAGGCCTGCACACGGAGACTCCGAAAATTTCATCGGTAACACCGTATCCGATCAGGAAGCGGTGAAAAAATGGCGTTTTTTCGTCCAGCTTCTGGGAAAGAGAGCAGGACATAAGGCAGTATCGCAGATTTATGATAAATTGAGCCACGGCCATTTCCATAAAGGGCGCCTTCGCTGCAATGATTCCCAGCGCCGCAAATTGCCCCGCCGATGTCAGATTTGTAAAGGACATGATGACTGCCTGCCAGGGTGAAAGACCAGCGCCGGAAGCCATAATGCCAAAGGTAAAGGACACTGCAAAGTATCCGAGACAGATGGGGATTCCGTCTTTTAACCCATTTCTCCATTGAATCGCATTCGTATTCATTTTTATAACCTTCAATTCTTATATTCTTTTGTTATCAAAATAGTTCCTACAAAATATACCACGAAACTTTACATCAGTAAAGCAAATGTTTATAATGAAAACATTGACCTTCCGGCCGGCGGAGAAATATGCCGATTCGGACTGTTTGAGAGGCAAGGAGGAAAACTATGAAGAAAATTCATATATCACTGTTCAGCGCGATTGTGCTGGTAATTATTCTGGCAGCATTGTACGGAAATCTGACCGGAAAGAATGATCCGCTGTTTGACCAGGGGACGAAAACCACGTTTTATGCAGAAACAGAGGTTGGAAAGGAGCCGGATATCAGGGCTGAGAATTATTTTTCCGAAGAGGAATATGATTTATCAAAATTTACCTTTGATTTGAGCAGCTGCAACTGGGAGCAGGAAGGAATCTGCCAGATTCCGGTACTGTATAACGGAAAGGAAACAAACTGCGTGGTTTCTCTGGAAGTTATGGGGGCTGCGGGCAGAATACCGGAGACAAAAGCAGGAATGAACGAGGATACGGCAATCACCAATTAACATTTTTTTTTTCACCCAAAGTGTCACAAATCTCTGGCTGGATTGTTTTATAGTCAGAAGGAGGGGATGGGCATGGAACAGGACGAGTTTACAACTGTATACAGGCAGTTTTACAGGCCGCTTTACGTCTATGCGCTGTCTCTTTCCGGTAACCGGTCTGATGCGGAAGACCTGGTGCAGTCCACATTTTTAAAAGCGCTGTTGTCTTATGAGGGAGGCGGAAGTCTGCGTTACTGGCTTACCAAGGTACTGAAGAATGAGTATTTCAACCTGTGGAAGAGGCGTAACCGTCTGGTGGATGAAGGAAGCTTTGATTTATCGCTTATCAGGCAGGAGGATCACATTCTGGAGGATCTGATTCAGGATGAGGAGAAGCGTCTTTTACTGGAAGCGATAACCACGCTCCCGGTTCACTATAAGGAAGTGCTGCTGGATTCGGTCTATTTTCATTTAAGCGACGAGGAGATCGGAAGATCCATGGGAATCACGAAAGAGAATGTGCGGCAGATCCGGTCCCGTGCAAAGAAACAGGTCATGAGGTTGTTGGAGGTGAAAGATCATGAAGGATTTTGATGAACTGGCAGAAGGCTTGAGTGATCTGCCGGAATGGAATATTATGGAGGACACAGGCCTGGAGAGGCAGATTGAGCGTCAGATTAACAGAAGGATTACAAAGATCAGCCTTCGCACGCTCTTCGCAGTGGCGATTGCGGCGGCGGTGCTGCTTCTGATCATTAATCCTGTGATGAAACTCTGCAGTTTTAATCCACGCCCCCTGTTTACATCGGCTGAGGCGGCCTACGAGAATGAATTTACGAAATATATGAGGGTTTATTACGAAACTGCCCAGCCATATGTAACGGTATACGATTCCAGCCTGAAGGATCGTGGATTTGGCCGTTACGTAATTGAAATGAGTGTTTTGGACACCAGCAGTCCCATATATGTGGGACTTCCTCCCAATGTTAAGATGAATGTAAACTGGGGCAGAATTGCAGTTGAGGATCCTCAGAATCTTACGGCGGTTACCGCGAACCGTTATGGCTACGGACTGATGAGCGAAGAGGATAAAGCTGCGCTTAAGGAAGAGATGGAAGAACTTCCGGATTCCAGTGTGATTCATTTATCACTCAGTACCAGGACCGCGAAACCGGTATCTGAAGTGATTGACGCCCCGATCCAGGTAAACTGGGTGGAAATATATAATGAAGAAGGAAAGGTACGCGGTGGTCTTACGATCAGAAAGAGCATTATGGGAGAGGATGAACGCGACCGGGTGGGAATGACAGATGAAGAGTTAAAGCAGGAGTATCTGGGGAATCTGGAATATCTGCTGTCACAGCCGCAGCTGTTAAATGCTTTGGGCCTTCGTATGGGAAGCAAAGGACGGTATTACGTATATCCTACGACGGTGGAACCAGTGAAGGAATTGCTGGATCAGACCAGGGAGCAGGCGGTACTGACCACGAAGAACTACTGTATTTCCGGAAAGAAGCAGGAGATACTGGATTATTTGAATACCATAGACTATACTTCTGTCATGGTGGATGATGTACGTTTATCAATTTTGGAACGATGATTACTAAGGATAACAATTTTGGGGAAGAGGAAGTAAATTTCATGCCGCATACAAATTTTACAACACTTTGTTATATCGAAACGGAAGACAGCTATCTGATGCTGCACCGGGTGAAAAAAGAAGGGGATATGAACCGTGATAAGTGGCTGGGCGTAGGCGGCCACTTTGAGAAGGGAGAGAGTCCGGAGGAGTGTCTGCTTCGGGAAGTGAAGGAAGAGACCGGACTCACACTCTTAAGATGGCGTTTCCGCGGCCTTGTGACGTTCGTTTCTGACCGTTGGCCGGAAGAGTATATGTGCCTGTATACAGCTGACCGCTATGAGGGGACGATCGGTGATTGCCGGGAAGGACAGCTTGAATGGGTAAAAAAGGATCAGATTCGGGAACTGAGTCTGTGGGAAGGCGACCTGATCTTCTTTGAATTGCTGCAGAATAACCAGCCTTTCTTTTCGTTGAAGCTTTGTTATAAAGGGGAGCGGCTGACTCAGGCAGTACTGGATGGCAGTTCTCTGGAACTATTGGATGAACGGGATGCGGATGGTTTCAAACATCGGTTTACTTTTTACTCCAATTTGCGGTAAAATGTACTCGGCCCATAATCTGTTATGAGGTACAAAATCTATGAAATCTATTACCATTACTGCTAAAGTCAAACTATACCCTACATCA
>NZ_JBKVCZ010000106.1:0-24163 GCF_046966825.1 Hungatella sp.
TCGCTAATCTGGCAGACATGGCCAAGGACTTCGTCTCCATCGGCAACCAGACTGGCGAGGGCTGGTTCCTGACCGGTGAGATGCTGGAGCTCATCCACAGCGGCGTCGGCAACATCGTCTGCACGCAGCCGTTCGGATGCCTCCCGAACCACATCGTGGGCAAGGGCGTCATCAAGGAGCTTCGGAGGGCATATCCGAATTCCAACATCATCGCCGTGGACTACGATCCGGGCGCAAGCGAGGTAAACCAGTTAAACCGAATTAAACTGATGCTGTCTACCGCGCAGAAGAATCTGCGTGTGCAGGATACGAAATAAGAAGAAGGCCGCCGCAGGGTTTTTAAAGCCCTGCAGCGGCCTTCTTTTCGATACTGTGCATCTTATTCTTTATTACATGGTAATCAGGTCCGCGGCCTTCGCGGCGAACTCCTCAAACATGCGGTCCCCCTTATCTTTGGCCGCGGCCGTGGGATCGCCGTATGTACCGGACACGCTCAAGTCGCCGATGGAGGTATTGTCCATCCCGTAAAGGGGCGGCCTGTCCGGATATTCGGCCTGGGCCAGGTCCATGTGAACCAGCTCCTCCCTGGCAGAGAGCATGAGTGATGTCTCAAACTCGCAGGCGTGGAACATGCCTCCCCAGGTAGGACTCTCCATATATTTGTCGTAGATGGGCTGAAGGCCCGGATAAAACATTCCCAGAACCTTCACAGAGGTGGTGTCCTGGATATCACGGATCGCATACTTCATGGAGGCGCCATTGGCCTCGTGGCCGTTTAAAAAGACGAGCTTCGTCACGCCGTACCGCTCCACGGATTTTACGATGTCCTTTAATATAAGCTGCAGATGGTCCTGAGGGAGGGATACGGTGCCGATCCGGTCGCGCCATACCCAGGAATAGCCGAAATTGAGTGTTGGAAATACCAGCGCCCCCGTGCGGTCGGATATGAGCCGCGCCAGATGTTCCGCCAGGAAGACGTCGGTTCCCAGAGGGAGGTGATAGCCGTGCTGTTCCGTAGAGCCTATGGGTACGATGGCGGTGGAACACACCTCCAGCCGCTCTTTCACCATGGGCCAGGTCATATTCTGGACGATATATGCCATCGCTTTATGCCTCCCTTTCCATTGCCTGGACGTACAGCCGGGCTTTCTGCCGGATCAGCTCCAGATTCCCGTCGGTGGACTTACGGGGCACCAGATTGCTGCCGGCGGCCACGCCGATAAAACCTGCCTTCAGAAACTGGGACACATTAGTCTCATTCACGCCTCCCACAGCCACAAACTCCGCCTGCGGAAAAGGCCCCTTCAGACTTTTAATATAAGACATTCCAAAGGCATCGGCCGGGAACAGCTTGAGACGCCTGACGCCTCTGTTAAGCGCCTTCTGAACGTCTCCCGGTGTCAGGACGCCAGGCAGAACCTCCATGCCCTTTGACAGGCCGTAAGCCACCAGTTCGTCGTCGTAGCCCGGCGTTAGGAAGAACGGAATCTTCATGGCGGCCAGCCGGTCCACCTCCTCCTTCTTCGTAACCGTGCCGGCTCCCAAACAGATTTCATCCGGCGAAAACCTCTTCTGAATGTTCTCAATACAGCCGAATCCTTTTTCCGCGTCACTTAAGGACACTTCAATGCCGGTTATTCCTTCGCTCACCAGCGTCTCTGCGATGGGGACAGCGTAAAGCGGCTCCACATCCCGGATAATTGCCATGAGTCTGATCGATTCAATCATGTGCGCCCTCCTTAAAATACGGCCAGCCACCGCTTGGGATTCTCGATAAAGATCGTGTCGATATCCTGCTGGCTGATACCCTCGTCCAGAAGACGGGCGATAAATTTCGTCTTGATAAAGCGGAATCCCGGACCTCCGCCGTAGGCCTCCAGATAGGAGGCGCGTCCCATATCCCCGGATATCAGCAGCTGCCTGCCGTAACCATGCCCGATCAAAGAGCGGATGAGAGCTACTCTCGTAGAATCGGGATGGTATTTTACCTTGCCTGGCCCGTCAAACTGAATATAGATTCCCCGGTCGGCCAGCTTAAGCAGATAGTACTCGTCCGGGTTGCGGTCCAGATGGCCCAAAGCCACCGTGGTTAAATCCACGCCTTCATTTTCCAGGATATCAAGCACCTCCATGCCCATGGTGCCGGCCTCCGTATGCCCCCAGATCGGCGCTTTGCAGGCTTTCTGTGCGGTGGCCGCCGCGATTGTCGTCTTCCTCTCCAGAGGATGGATCATATTGTAATACGTGCCGATTTTGATGAATCCGGCTCTCGCATCCGATCCGTCGCCGCCTTCCATCACATCCTTTGCCAGCATGTCCGCGATCTCTTCCATGGACTTTTCCGCCACCCAGGACGGATAGTAGATGTGCTTATTAAAGCCGGTGGTAGCGATGATATGAACCCCTGTCTCCTGAGCCATCCGTTTCAGAATGTTCAAATCCCTGCCATAGTCCAGAGTAGAGGCCTCCACCAGGGTACATCCCCCGACCTCCTTAAAATTCAGGAGCTCCTGCATGCTGTTTTCATAGCTGCTCAGCTCTAAATCCCTGTCCTTCTGGCATGGCGGCGGAACCGCGTGGAGATGCTCATGGGGATACGTAAATCCCATCTCCTCTCCCTTTATATCACCCAAAACTGTCCTTGCGAATCTTTCCATTTTATATCCTTCTTTCTAAATAAAATTGTAACAGTCAACCGTCTTACAGCGGGATGCCGAACACCATGCCCACAAGGCGCATCAGCACCGATACGATAATGGCATCCGTCGAAGCAAACCATAAGCCTTCCACTCCGTAAGCGCCCACATTGACGAAGGGATATGCAGCCGCCACAATCAGGGTGAAGAACACACCGAGGAAGAGACCTGCTGCCACAGCGCCCTTTTTGCCGCCCAGTTTATCGCCAAACACGCCTGCCGCGCCGCCCATGAAGAAGAGGCCGATTACACCTGGAAGCACGACAACGTTCATTCTGGTGGTAATCATGGTGCTGATGATACCGCCCACCATCGCCGCCAGGAAACCAACAGTGGTTGCCATCGGTCCGACGCTGTAGAAAATCGGGATATCCAGGGCCGGTCTGGCGCCTGGAACCAGCTTCTCACTGATGCCCTTGAATGCGGGAATGATTTCTCCCAGGAACATACGGACTCCCTGTAAGAGGACGAGTACGCCCGCCACAAAGGTGAGAGCCTGGATCAGGGTATAGATGATGTAGTTCTGTCCGCCGGACAGCGCCGTCACTGTCTCACGCCCTGCGATCAGTGCAGTCAGGATATATACCACGATCATGACGATGGCCATGAGGATGGACATGTCCTTCAGGAAATTGAATTTGTCGGATACGTGAACCTGTTCCCAGGTATCCTGTTCCGGATCACGGTCCTTTTTCCCGAACAGGCCGCCTACGAATCCGCTCAGACAGACAAGAGAGCTTCCCCAGAAACCAAACGCCACTTCATCCGTCTTTAATATTTTTCTCACAAACGGCTGGGCAATAGCCGGGAATACGATCATGGAAATTCCCTGGATTACAGAGCCGATTGCCACCGCTTCCCAGCCCCTGATTCCCATCTGATCCAGGACGATCGCCATGGTACCTGCGAATGAGAACATCATATGTCCGGTCAGGAAAATATACTTAAACGGCGTGATGCGCGCCAGAAGCAGATTGATCAGGAATGAGAACAGCATAATGAGAGGCGTCTCAAATCCCAATACGACCTGCACCGCAGCCACCAGAGAGTTATCCTCCGGCACGATCCCCGCCATGCCGAACGCGCTGTTAAACATAGAACTGAACGGAATCAAAGCCCCCACAATAACATTGGATCCGGCGCTCAGTATTAAAAATCCCAGAATTGTCTTAAAGGTTCCTGAAATAACGTCCGACACGCTGTTTTTCATAGCGATCAGACCAATCATAGCTACAAGGCCTAACACAACCGTAGGCTGGCTTAAGAAATCAACTAAAAATTTTATCATACCGTTCTTCTCCTTTTTTCTTCTCCTCAGTTATTTCATATAAGGAAGAATCATTTCTTCGATCCCCTTTTTGTCGAGTAAATTAGTAACCGACAGAACCGGCACATCGGCCACGATCTGTTTGGCGATCTCCGAGGAAGCCGCAATCAGATCACAGGGCTTTCCTTTGTAGGAACCCAGATCCACCGCTTCCCCTTCCACTGCTACGTGATGCTTCTTACCGATATCCTTAATCGTCATCAGAAGCATAAGACTGGTGCCAAAACCCATTCCACACACTGTTATAACTCTCATAAATTCTCCTTCTATATTAATTTTTCCAGTTCCCCGTAAGAGGTGATCGTCAATAGACGTTCTCTGACGTTATCGTCCTCCAGAAATTTCCCCAGTTCCTGAAGCAATGCCAGATGGCTGTCGTTTTCCACACCGCCCAGAGCAAATACGAGTCTTACCGGATCATTAAAGGGGTGATGAAACGACACAGGTTCTTTGAGCCTGATGAAGCTGATGCAGGGCTCAGACACATCTCCCGATGGTCTTGCATGAGGCATTGCGATTCCCGGCGCCATAACCATATAGGGCCCCAGATCATGGAATGCCTCCTCCATTTTTTCAATATAAGTTTCCTTCACTTTCCCACTGTTTACTAACAGCTGACCACTAAAATGAATTACCTCCTCCGGTGTTGTAAGTCCTTCCACATCCAGCCGGACTACGTCCTTTGTCAATATGTCTGTCAGCATAGGTACCCTCCATCAAATTCCCTTAAATATGTAATAAATTCTTCATAGCATTTACTGCCTGCCAGTTTATTGATCCACTCTTCATCTGATACCAGCAGGAACAATCGTTCCAGCACTTCCTTGATTTTCTCATCTCCTCTTTTAAAGCAGCCCAGGATCACCAGTCTCACGTTGGCCTTTCCCCAGGGAACGGGATTTTTCATCAGTACGAAGACGAAAAAGCTCTCTCCGTCAATCAGACAGTGAGGCAGTGCCGCAAAGGGTGATATCTCCGTGGACACCAGCTTCTCCCGCTTCATGACGGCATTCTTCTGTTCCTCTGAAAGCCTCCCCTGCTCGATCAGCAGATCGCAGATTCTGGTGAGCACGCCTTTTTTTCTCATGGGCTTGTCCCACAGATAAAAACCGTCCCGCCTGCACAGGTTCTCTAAGCTTTCCCGCCTTTTTAACCGCATCAGGGCGAAATTGATCCTCGCCTGGTCCTTTTCATTCAGAAACGGGCTGACTGTGACCACTTCCTTTCCCAGGCTGCTCTCCTGTCCGCAGGGAAGCATCGTGATATAAAAGTCCGCCTCCTCCGGAAGCGCATCTCCTTCTCCGTAATTCCCCATATCCATTACTTCCAGCCCGGTATAGGTCTGCTCCAGCCGGCTCTTCAAGAGGCGCGCAGCCCCAGGCATGGTCTCACTGATTAAAACAGTCTTAAACTTACGGATCTTATTCTCCTGTTCCAGGGAAGACGCAAAGTACATGGTGAGGAACCCCAGTTCCCCGACGGAGAGATTCTGTTTTGTGTACTCCGTAATGCATTCCGCCAGCTCGATGGCGTAATAGTAGGCCGTCGGATAGATCTTTTGCAGTTCCTCATAAAACGGATTCTCCGTCTCCATATGTACCAGGTATTTGCCGTAACTGGAGGCCACATGGAGGATCAGGCCGTTGACCAGCACTTCATCGCCGTTCAAATCCACACCGTAGTTATCCTGGATTTTTTTCAGCCCCTTCATGACCAGGCCGTGGAAAAACATGAGATTGTGCTCGTCGATCTGGTTGATCCGGCTGTTTCCGCCAAACGTCTGCATCCAGATCAGAGTCAAATACATGCACTCCCCTTCCAGCCTGTTATTGGGAAAATACTTCTTTAACAGACACCTGGTCGTCTTCATCTGTGCTTTGAACGGCTCTTTTCCGTCCAGATGAGCCAGATAGCCAAAGTAAATCTCCTTTCCAAGAGAGATTCTTTTGATCGTAATGGCCAGGTATTTGAAAAACTGCTGCTCTTCTTTTTCCTTTGCACAGAGCCCGTATTTTTTGAAGCATCTCTCCATCCACTTGCGGATATCCCTCTCCTGCACCTCCCGGATATCGAGGGCGTTCCAGATTTCCTCTTCCTCTGTCTTTTCCAGCAGATGGTACATGCAGTCCCGGATGCTGATCTCATTCCCGCTGATGTAGAGTCCCGTATAGGCTTTGCTGAACAGCTCCAGTCCGAAATTCTCCAGATAGGAGTTGGACAGCGTCGTAATTCTGGACATGCTGGAACGGCTGTAATTGAACAGCTCTTCCAGCTCATCCATTTTACATCCGTCACAGATCAGGATACGTCTCACCACTTCCCGTATCAGCTCATCCCCCTGACTGCCCGTGTGGCCTCCCATGTCCTTAAAAAATGCCTGGCAGCGCACCTGATCTGTGATCTTTATTTGATACCCCCTTCCCTTATAAGAACGGATTTCAAATCCATTCTCCCTTCCCAGCGCTTCTGCTTCCTTGACATAGCGAAGAATCATCCTGCTGCTGACTCCCAGATGTGCCCCCAGCTGTCCGGAGGTGACATAACTATCCAGAGTGTCAGCCAGGTATTGGACAACCTGAAATGTTTTTGTATACATAATGTTTTCCTCTCTGTTGCAGCCCTGCCTGTCTCCTGTAACTTCATTATAATAATCTGACAATAAGATGTCGATTTCAACAAATGACGGTTAGTAAGTGACATCATCATTATATAGCTATCATAACACGGCGGGATTGGGATTTTATGGTTATTATGGTACTGCCGCCGCTCCTCTGTACTGAAAAAAGCTTTTATTTTAAACCATGGAGCGGGTCCATGGTCAAGAGCTGATTTTCTTAATATTTTTTTATTTTCTTACGCATTCTTACGCCTTTTTTACTCCGCTTGACCTTGGAGCTGCTCCATGGTTTAAAGTCGTGTTATCAGCAGGAGAGCTGCTGAAAGGATACGATTTTCTTTTGAAAGGGGAAATTAATTTATGAAGAAACAGATGAAAAAATGGATTCTTCCATGCGCTGCCGCGCTATTTACCATAGGCGCATCTATGACAGCATTTGCAGCACAGGGCTGGACCATGGAAGGCGACAACTGGGTCTATATCGACTCCAGCGGAAACAGAGTGACCGATGCCTGGAAGAAATCAGGCGACAACTGGTTCTATCTCGATTCATCAGGAGATATGGCCAGGAGCAGCGTCATTGAATATGACGATGATTACTATTATGTAAACTCCGTAGGAGCCATGGTATCCAACGAATGGCGGGAAATTCCTTCCGATTACGAGGAAGAAGACTCACCGGAGACGTACTGGTACTACTTCCAGAACAACGGAAAAGCCTACAAGGCCTCCAGCTCCGGAAAGACCTCCTTTAAATCGATCCGCAAAGCCAACGGAGAATGGAAAAAATATGCGTTTGACTCAGAAGGAAGAATGCTCTTCGGATGGGTTGGCGAGGATTCCGAACGAATCACCGGCGATGACGCATGGAGAGAGGGCGTGTACTACTGCGGCAACTCCGATGACGGCGCTCAGGTATTAAACGCATGGAGCCTTCAGGAGGTCGACGATCCGGATACGGAAGAGGATAACTTTGACGGAACCTATTGGTTCTACTTCGGTACCAACGGTAAAAAAATAAAAGATACCACAAAGACCATCAACGGTTTAAAATACCGCTTCAATGAAAACGGCGCAGCAGAATCCGAGTGGTATGCCAAGGCTTCCACCACAACTGCAAGCGGAAGCAACTTATACTACAACCTTCCGGAACAGTGCTGGCTGGCCAAGGGCTGGTTCAAGACCATTCCAGGCGCAGAGGTAGATCCTGAAGCTTACGATGACGGAACAGAGTACTGGTTCTACGCTCAGAACAACGGCGAACTCGTCAAGAGCCAGATCAAGACAATCAACAACTACCGCTACGCGTTCAACGAAAAGGGCGAAATGCTTCACGGACTCTATATGCTGACCTTCGATGACGACAAGAAGATCGATTCCTACGAAGAGATCGAGGCAGAAAGCGATCTTCCGGATTCCGCTGACGAACGCGACGTATACTACTTCGGAGATTCTCCTAAGGAAGGCGTCATGGCTACCGGCAAGACCACCATCGATATCGACGGCGAGAAATACACCTACAACTTCCGCAAGTCCGGCAGCGACAAGGGCGCCGGCTACAACGGAATCTATGACGATTCCATCTACATCAAGGGCCGCCTGCTGAAGGCTGACCGCGATGCAAAATACGAGGTTGTATCTTACAATGGCGAAGACTATTTAATCGGCACCTCCGGAAAACTCGCTAAGGGCAAGAAGAACTTAAAGAACGGCGACGACAAATACTTCAGCACGAATAAGCAGGGTATTGTCACCTACGAAGGTTACGAAAAAGAGTAATGAAATTCCGCCATCACAAGCACTCTTTAAACTATAAACAGAAAACAGGATCCGCCGGGGCGGATCCTGTTTTCTGTTTATTCAAGCTTTCCCGCCTCGATTCCTGCCAGCAGGACGATGCCGATTCCATGGGTATCGTTGTCCCTGGACGTCAGATCGTATTTATAATAATCCGGCGTAAAGGAATACTGGGAACCGCGGCAAACGCCGTATACATTGCCTTTTCTGTCAATCGCATACTTTGTCAGGCCCTCCCAGGCCTTTTGGACCGCCTTTCTGTAACGTCTGTCCTCATCCGGAAGCCATCCGTACCGGATTCCCCTTGAAAAACCATAGATAAACATAGCGGTACAGGAGGTCTCTTCATAGGAATCCTCATGGGTGAGGAGCTGATGCCACAGCCCATTTCCGCCCTGAAGCTTTAAGATCCCTTCCGACAGCTGCCTGAAAAATGCAAGAAGCTCCTCCCGCTTCGGATGGTCCTCCGGAAGCACGGCCAGTACCTCCGACAGGGAGAAAAGAACCCAGCCGTTTCCTCTGCCCCATGGCATCTTCGTTGGTGTCTGATACTTGAAATCATACACGTGGGACATCACCTGTTCCCGTTCCATAAAAAGGTATTTTTTAAACAGTATAAACTGCTTCGCCGCATCATCCAGATAAACGGCATCCCCCGTCATTTGATAGTAACGGATTAAAAATGGGGTGCTCATGTAGAGATCGTCGGCCCACATGGTATTCTCCATGAAAAAGTCCTTGCAGATCCGGTAAAAAGCACCATCCTCCTGCCGCTCCTGCACGTGCTCCATATGGTTCGCCACCCGTTTTGCAATGGTTTTGACTGCCGTCTTTGCAGTCTCCTCATGGATTTCGCTGTACGCCTCCAGCATGGCAGAGGCGAAGGAACCGCAGTCATCCAACATGGACATGGTACAGAGCTGGTTGTTAATCTGCGGATATCCGTAGACAGCCTCGTCCCACATGGCGTATTCCTGCATCTGAACACACTGTGCTATATGACTGGCCGCATACTGTGTAATTCCATTCTCCCCCAGATGACGCCCGGTCTGAAGCAGGCCGTACAGCGTGACTCCCAGAGGATAGTTCCATCTCCCAAACAGCTCATTCTGCAGACAGGGCCGTACCCAGTTGTCCTTTCCGTCCAGGCGCCAGTAGGTTCCTCCATTTCCCGTATCATACAGACGGTTCAGGGTGAGCTCCTCCGGGCGGAAAACAGGTACAGAGTTCTCAAACGGTCCCAGATACATCCAGTCTCCCGTCGCCCCGCATATGCGTTCCGGCATTTCACAGCATACAGGTCCGCCCTCCGTGTATATCTCCACCGAGGGATAATTCCCCTTTTCCGACCGTCCGCTTCTCTCCACCATGACCGTCACCGTGTGGCGGCCTTCCGCAGCCGCACAGGCCGTTTTCTGTTCCTGGCAGGAGTCCAGTATTTCCGTCTGATCCAGCCATACCCGCACACGGTCACATGTCCCGGTCCCACCGGCCCCGGTCTGAATCATAATCTCGCGTCCATCTCCCCGTAGACTGGTTTTGCCATAGATACGCTGCCCCAGTTCGATTTCTCCAAATACCGCCTCCCATCTGTGCCCGCCTGCGGCTTCCCGGTTCCCGTCTGCCTCCCCGCTCCAACGCTGGGGATACCATTCTAATCCCGTCTCTCTTTCGCTTCCGCCGAGGCAGAAATCCGGTTTTATTTTCCTGAAATCTCCCGGAAAAGCCTGTGAGTAGACGGCTCCAAGACAGCCTTCCCTCTCGGTAAACGGTGCCAGAAACGGGAGCCAGTGCCACCGCACCTCCTCCGGTGCGATCATAGCGCCAAATCCGGAAGCCGTACTGCTAAAGCAGAATATAAAATCATTCCAGCCCCTCTTTAACTGAACGGGGAATGCCTTCTTATGCTTTACATTCACCTCCTCCGTCACGGAAGATTGGAACACCATCTCCCCTGCCACATAAAGCCTGGCAGGGCCGAAGCACGCCATTTCAAATAGCTTCTCCTCCTCACTGTCACTCCAGATACGGAAGGCGGCACAGGCATTTTCCCCCTGCTTTGCCTCCGGCAGCTTTTCCCGTAAATCCATGCACAGACAGCCATTCCTGTCCCAGCCAAGGCCCTCCCTGGAAAACTCACAGAACGTAAAAGGCTCCGGCGGATTCATTCCAATATAGTGGTTCGCCACGGTCCGGAGCACATTGCTGATCTCCGCGCCTCTCCGATAATAAATACTCTCATATCTTTCCATATTCGTTCACTCTTATCCTTTCAATCCGGAGGTCGATATTCCCTCCACCAAATATTTCTGAAGACAGATAAAGATTATGATCGCAGGCATGATCGACAGTGTCGCCATGGCAAACATCGCTCCGTAATCTGACGACGAGCTGGGGTCTGCAAACAGCTTTAACGCGAGAGAAACCGGATACATACTCGTCTTGTTCACATACAGCAGAGCCGACAGGAAATCGTCCCATCTCCACATAAAGGAGAACACCGCCGATGTAATAAGGGCCGGAACGACCAGAGGGAGAATGATCCTGACAAAGACTCCGTAATAGGAACAGCCGTCAATTTTAGCAGCCTCATCCAGCTCTCTCGGAATTCCATCGATAAAATTCATAATCATGTAGATAAAAAATCCCTGCCCGAAAAAGTAGGGCACAATGAGCGGCTTAAAGCTGTTTGTCCAGCCAAGCACCTTAAACCACAGATACTGTGGTATCATGATAACCTGGAACGGCAGCATCATGGATACCAGCATCGCTGCAAACAGAATCTTTCTCCCACGGAAACGACACCGCGAAAAGCCATAGGCCACGATGGCGGAGGACGCTACCGCGCCCAAAGTCGATACGGTGGAGATAAAAAAAGAATTTTTAAAGAATACGGAAAATGACGTCTTTCCGAATCCTTTCCAGCCATTCTTATAATTATCCAGGATAAAATTCTCCGGGATCAGACTTCTGGCCGTTGAAAAAATCGTGTTGCTCTCTTTGAAAGAGCTCATGATCATCCAGAGAAGCGGGTAAATCATAATAATTCCCATGCCGCATACAATGATATGGTATACAACCGTTCCTATTTTTTTCCTGCTCATTATAATCCTCCTTCATAGACCCAGAATTTCTTCGTTCCAAAAAGAATGGCTGTAATCAGGGCGATGATCAGCAGCATCACCCAGGCCATGGCAGCGCCATACCCTGCATTGTTGAACTGAAACGACTGTTCATACATGTATACGGTATAAAACAGGGTGGAATCCATGGGCTTTCCCTGCGTAATAATGTAACACTGGGTAAATGCCAGAAATCCATTGATCATCTGCATCACCAGATTAAAGAAGATCGTCGGTGTCAGAAGCGGCAGTGTAATCTTCCAGAACTGCTGCCACTTATTGGAGCCATCCACCCGGGCGGCCTCATACAGACTCTGGGGGATCTGCTTCAACGACGAGAGAAAGATAAGCATGGAGGAACCGAACTGCCATACGGCCAGAACCACCAGAACCCAGATGGCCGTATGCTTATTGCCAAGCCATGCAAACGTCGTATGAATTCCAAACATTCCGAGAATCGCGTTGACCACACCTTCCTTTGCAAACATCCGCTTCCAGAGTATGGAGACTGCGACAGAGCCGCCGATAATTGATGGCAGGTAGTATGCCGCCCTGTAAAAGGACGTCGCCTTCGTCGTTCTCAGCAGCAGCAAAGCCACAAGCAGCGCAAAGATCAGGCGCAGCGGAACCGAGGTCAGCGCAAAGTAGAAGGTCACCTGGAGAGACTTTACGAACCGGGGATCGTCGGTGAACATTTTTATGAAATTTTTTAATCCCGCCCACACCGGCGGATTCTTGATATCGTAATCCGTAAAGGCATAATACAGTGACATCAGCATGGGCACTATGGTAAATGCCAGAAATCCAAAGGTAAACGGCAGGGTGCAGATGATTCCCGCGGTCTCCTCCGTATTCAGTTTCTGTCTCAACGTTTTATTACTCTTTCCCATGAAATACTCCTTCCTGAAGCTGGCAGAAAAAAAGCAGGGCAGAATGCATCTTACCCTGCTTTTTACGTCTCTGCTTATTTACTTCCCAACCTCTTATTTACTGCCCAAAATTTTATTTCCTTCTTCAAACAGCTGCTTTGCAGCTTCCGCTGCGGTCATCTCGCCGTAGCAGACCTTTTCCTCCAGCTGATCGATTACCTTTAATACCTCGCTGGTTCCATCCGGAGACGGAGGATTGATCTTGGAACAGGCAGGTGTTACCACATCGTTGATATAATTCACAATTCGCTTATTTACATCATCCAGCTTCTCCGCCGTGTCCGCAGCTACAACAGATGAGATCGGCACCCCCCGCTCTGCCAGAAGAATGTCGTTGCACTCCTGGGAATTCGTAAAGTAATTGATAACCTTTGCTGCCTCTTCCGGATTTTTACTGTCTACAGACAGAGAAATAAACTGGCTTGGCTTCAGGTAATTGGCTTTTTCCGGGTGATCCGCCGGCCAGGTGGTAATCCCGACCTCAAAACCGATTCCCTCTTTTGCGGTTTTCTCTACTGCTGTCAGCTGGTTGGAATAGTTGAACTGGCACCACGCTTCGCCGCCGTAAACCATCGGCTGCTGCTCTACCGACCCCAGGGTACGCTCTGCATAGATATCCGGACTTACATGCCAGCCTTCCTTTACGCCCTGCTCATACAGCGCAAAGAATTTTTCAAGCGGTTCCGGCCCAGGAACTCCTAATTTTCCGTTTTCAAACAGAACGTATCCCTGATCACGCATCATATATTCGATAAAATTCTCTCCGTCGTTGTAAGCGATCGTCGTCTGCACGCCGGATTTCTCATAGATCTCTTTACAAATGGAGATAAATTCATCCATGCTCATATTGTCTTTAATCTCAATTCCCAGCTGATCGGTCAGTGTCTTGTTGTAAAACATGGCCGGCGCGTTGAGTCCCAGACTGACCGCATATATTTTATCTCCAATTTTCCCCTGATCCAGAGTGGAGGGATTGATGTTACTGGTATCGATAGTACCGTCATCCATATACGGCGTTAAATCTACCAGGGAATTGCTGTCCACAAACTGGGCCAGATACTTATAATCCATCTGCACCAGGTCCGGAAGCTCTCCGCTTCCTGCCGCCGTATTCAGCTTCACCCAGTAATCATTCCACTCTGCCGGCTGACTGTCAAAGGTAACCCCCGGGTTCTCCTCTGAATACAGATCGAGAGCCGCCTCGGTCCTCTCATTCCTGACCTGGTTTCCCCACCACGTCATCGTCATGTGCTTTTCTTCTGCCTTGCCTTCGGTTTCCTTCTTCTCCTGTGATGCCTCAGTCTTCTGTGCTTCGGTCTTCTCCGCGCCCGCATTTACGCTTTCCGTCGCACTCTTTTGGTTTCCCCCGCATGCAGTCAGACTCACTGCCAGTACGCCCGCGGCCGCCATCATAAACATTTTTTTCATCTCGTCCTTCTCCTTTATCCTTTTATTTTCAGTGCCTTTCTAAGACTTATTATACGGATCACAGGTTTAAAAACAATCCGTCCAACCGTCTTCCGGGGTCAAAAAACCGCTCTTTCCGGAAATTTTCTTGTTTTCTTCATCCAGGTTCAGTATACTCATCTTAGGAAAAAGCGGGGGGGGAATCTTCTATGACAAAGATCATAAAAAATGCAATAAACAATATGAAGCTGCAGAAGAAAATGCGCTTTATTTCCATACTGGCCGTTCTGATCGTAGGGCTGGCCTCATTTACCAGCATCGGACTTATTATGCAGCACAATAACAGACTTCTGTATGACAAGGTCGCGGACTCCATGTCTCAGTCCGCCGCAGATATCGAAGCATCTTTGAATCATATCAAAACACTGTCAGGGCTTATTATCACGGATGCCCAGCTTCAGGAACAGCTGGACGCCTACCGGTCCTTAAAAAGTCCCTATGAAAAAAATGAGGCCATCAGCCGGATGCAGAAAATTCTCCTGTCCTATTACAACCAATACAGCAGCAATTATATTGATTCCATCCATCTCGATCTGGATGGAAGAACGGTTAAGACTTACTTAAATCACCTGGATACCGCCCCGGAAGAGGTCATGGCGCCGATTCTGGAAGAGGTAAAGCCCATGCGCGGAGCCGCGTTGTGGATCAACGATTACAGCAGGGAATACGGCATTATCCTGGCTCGCTCCGTAAGAAAACTGGACCGGCTGGATTTAACCCATATGGGAACCGTATCGATCTTCATCGACTTCTATTCCATGGTCCGTGACGCCACTCATGCCAGAAAACAGGTGACGGATAATTACTATCTTATTTTCGATGAGAACCATAAACTGGTCTGCTATCCGGAGGAATTTTCTGTCTCAGAGGCAGACGGCGTGCGGAAGGAAGCGCTGGCTCCCTATCAGGTTATTGATGTCAGCGGCCGAAAATATTTTACAGTAAAAAATACACTTTCCATCAATGGCTCCAATATCCGCTATAACTGGGATTACTACTGTCTGACACCGTATACCGATATGTACCGCTCCATCTTTACCATTTATATCAACTGTTCCATCATACTTCTCGCTGCACTTTTCCTCTCTGTTGTGATGTCGGATACTCTGATACGCAATATCACAAAGCATTTTGATTATCTGATCCAGAAGATGAACCGCTTCCGTAACAGCGACATGGAGCTTCTGGAGATTGGCTATGATTATGGAAAGCGAAGAGACGAAATCGGTATGATTCACAATACCTTTAACACCATGGCGACGGAGATCCGGCAGCTGGTTACTGAAAATTATGTAAATGAACTGCTGAAGAAGGAGGCACAGCTTAAGGCTCTGGAGCATCAGATCAACCCGCATTTTCTGTACAATACACTGGAGTCTGTGAACTGGCGTGCAAAGGATATCGGGGCCGCAGATATCTCCGCCATGGTGGAATCCTTAGGCGCGCTGCTTCGTCTTACCCTGAGCACGAAAGAGAATCATTTTACCATCAGGAAAGAGCTGGAAATCGTCTGTTCCTACATGACAATCCAGAAAATACGGTATGAGGACCGGTTAAGGTATGATATCTCCATCCCCTCCGAATATCTGGACGTGGAGATATTAAAGCTCACCATTCAGCCTCTGGTGGAAAATGCAATCCAATATGGAGTCGAACGGAATCGGGAGGGCTGCCACATACTGATCGAAGCGCAGCGGGAAGGCACCATTCTTTACCTGTATGTCAAAAATGACGGATCAGAATTTGAGGAAAATATATTAGAGAAGCTGGCCGATTCTTCTGTTATCCCACGGGGACTCGGCATCGGCCTTCTGAATATTCACAAGCGGCTCCGTCTGGCATTTGGAGAAGGTTTCGGCCTCTCCCTGTACAACGAGGACGATCTGGCGGTAGCCCGGATTGCCATTCCCTATACGTATTTAAAGGAGGAATCACCTGATGCTGAAACTGATCATCGCGGATGACGAGCGAATTATAAGAGAAAGTATATCACGAATTATTGACTGGAGCAGCCTTGGAATCGAACTGATCGGCGTCTGTCAGGATGGAGCCGAGGCCTATGACATGATCCTGGATGAATCACCCGACATTGTATTAACCGATATCATGATGCCCGGCTTATCCGGCCTGGAGCTGATTGAAAAAGTATCCCGTACAGATCTGGACACACGCTTTATCCTGTTGTCCGGCTATGGAGAATTTAACTATGCGCAGCAGGCCATGAAATACGGCGTCCGCCACTATTTACTGAAGCCCTGCAACGAAGAACAGATTACAGAGTGCATACAGGAGGTAATAAGCGAATGCCTCCACCGCCAGGCCTTCAATGAAACGCAGGAACAGCAGAACCAGCTGCTGAATCAGCTGTACAGCAATATGATTACCAACTTAATCAACGAAGGCATTTCCTCCGACAGCGACTGTGACATGCTGTATCAGCCCTACAGACGTTTTCTGGATTTTGACAGCACCACCTATGAGCTCTGTTACCTTTATTATCTGGAAGAAGGCTCCCTGGAAAGCTGCCTTCAGCAGTTAAAGGAATACCAGAACCGATTCCTGCCCGGCATTCCCTTTCATGGAATCTATGTCCATAACACGCTCATTATCTTTTTTAAGAACTGCCAGACATGCTACGATAATTTTGACGAATTCATGAAGAAACTGGTTTTTCCCATTCAGACTGTGGAGCATACCTACCAGCGGATGTCCTATGAACGCCTGTCTGACCTTCTGATGGAAATCCTGGGGAAGGTTAAGCGGTACGGAACCATTTCGTGCATTCACAATTTCCACCCTATTCCTACCTGCAACTACAAGAATCTGATCAGCCGCACGCGTTTCCTCTCCATGCAGATCATGGAGAAAGGGCCTGCACTCTCGGAGGACTCGATCTCGGAGCTGTACGGAATTCTGGAAAAGGTGACGAATCCGGAGTTTTTAAAACAGCTGGCCTTTGGCATCTACATCTGCTTCTCCTCCGGCGGAACCCTATGCTCTCCGATTACCGCGACAGAATTTCTGCTGGAGCTGAACCGGCAGGAAAACTTATCAGACATATACCATACCATCCGCACACGGATTTCCCATTTTCTGAAGGAGCTGTCCGCCGAACCGGCTCCCTACTGTGATGTCATCGAGAAGATCGTCGAGTATGTCAATGACAATCTTTCGGACCCAAATCTGACTCTCAAATGGATCGCACAGAATTACCTTTACATGAATGTGGACTATTTAAGCAAGAAATTTATCCGTGAAACAGGCATGAAGTTTTCTGATTATCTGGGCAGGCAGAGGGTCGAAAAGGCCAAGGAACTGCTCGTCAGCTGCGATACGGAAAAAATCGAGCTGGCTGCGGAAAAGGTGGGCTTCGGCAACAATCCCCAGTATTTCCGTCAGATATTCAAACGATACACAGGAATGATCCCCAGCGCCTACGTAAAAAAGATGGGGAAAAAATCGTCTGATCTCTCCTGAGCAGCGACTGTTTATGCACCCTGTTATCCGGTCCGGACATGTAAAAAAGCATGGCCGGGCCGGATCTTATTTTTTATCCTGATTTCCAGAATCTGGTTGCTTCCCCACCACTTTTGTAGTATAATAGTCAGAACGTGTGTTCTATATCACGTATCATTCATACCAATGACAGAATGGAGGTCATCTCATGATTCATGGAATCTTTTCCCTCTACGCGGAACGCTGGCCGTTCTTCCAGGAGCTGATTCTTCAGCATATAAAGATCGCATCGACAGCGATTCTCATCTCCGGCTCTATCGGTCTCTTTCTCGGTATTTTAATCAGCGAGCACAGGCGGTTCGCCACATGGATTATTGGGGTCATCAACGTGGCCTATACGATTCCATCGATTTCCATGCTGGGCTTTTTAATTCCGTTTACCGGCATCGGCAATAAGACTGCGACCATCGCGCTCACCATCTATGGTCTGCTGCCTATGGTCCGCAACACCTATACCGGCATCACCACCATTGAGGCATCCACCATCGAGGTGGCAAAGGGCATGGGAAGTACGCCCTGGCAGATTCTTTATAAGGTCAAGCTGCCTCTGGCGCTCCCGGTCATCGTGGCGGGACTCCGCAGTATGGTGGTCATGACGATCTCACTCAGCGGTATCGCCTCCTATATCGGAGCCGGCGGCCTGGGAGTAGCCATCTACCGCGGCATCACGACGAACAACGCCGCCATGACGTATGCGGGCAGCATCCTGATCGCCCTCGTGGCTCTCGCTTCCGATCAGCTGGTGGCTTATATTGAACGTCATATTCGTAAGAAATGGCATCTGGCTCCGTAAGGGGACAGACCGCTGTAAGGAGGAATTATCATGAGCGTCATCGAATTAAAGGATATTACCATGTCCTATGGACCAAACCGGATCCTGGAACATTTTAATTTAAGTGTGGAACAGGGCACATTTTTAACCATGATCGGCAGTTCCGGCTGCGGCAAGACCACAGCCCTGAAGCTGATGAACGGGCTGCTCACACCGGAGCAGGGAACCGTCTGTATCAACGGCACGGACATTTCCCATACAGATATCAATGAGCTGCGGCGGGGAATCGGCTATGTCATTCAGGAGATCGGCCTCTTCCCGCATATGACCATCGAGAAAAATATCTGCTACGTGCCGAATCTCTATAAGTCCCCGGACAAAGCGGCCATCGCGGCCCGCGCCCGTCAGCTGGCGAAGACCGTCGGTCTGGACGCAGAGATGCTGAAACGCTATCCCAGCGAATTATCCGGAGGCCAGCGCCAGAGAGTCGGAATCGCCAGAGCACTGATGAACTCTCCAAAGATCATTCTGATGGACGAGCCCTTCGGCGCAGTCGATGAGATCACCCGCAAGCGGCTCCAGGAGGAGATCCTTCGGATTCATGAGGAACTGGGCGGAACCATCGTCTTTGTCACCCACGATATCAAGGAAGCCTTAAAGCTTGGCAGCCGCGTCCTCGTCATGGATCAGGGGCATATCATTCAGGACGGAACGCCCGCCCAGCTCCTGGAACATCCTGCAACGGATTTTGTCCGCCGGCTGGTGGCCGGTTAAGGCGGAACCCTTTGCTTTTCATACAGAGCTCCGTATTACACGGAACCACAAGCAAAAAAACACCGTTAGCAGCGGGGCAGCGGGCCCGTCTGGTTCGTTGCTCACGGGAATACAGATCGATCACAGGAGGATTCAGTTATGAAGAAATGGAAAAAATTAGCTGCCGCCGCAGTCATCGGAACAGCAGCCCTCGCAGCGCTGTCACTAGGCGGTTGCGCAAAGAAGGAACAGGGAACCATAAAGATCGCGTCCAAGCCCATGACGGAGCAGTACGTACTGACTGAGATTATCGGCCAGTTAATCGAGCATGATCTCGGTGTAAAAGTAGAGATTACCAAAGGCGTCGGCGGCGGTACCACGAACATCCAGCCGGCACTGTTAAAGGGGGATTTCGACTTATATCCGGAATACACCGGAACCGGCTGGCTCACCGTATTAAAGAAGGAACAGGAGAACGATTCCGATGTCCTCTATGAGAATCTTCAGAAGGGCTACGAAGAGATGGGACTCCACTGGACCGGCCTCTATGGCTTCCAGAACTCCTATACCCTGGCAGTGAGAAAGGAAGCTGCCGACCAGTATTCCCTCAAGACCTTCACAGACCTGGCCGCCGTGTCAGACCAGCTGGTATTCGGAGGGAATCCCGACTACATGGAGCGTGAGGATGGCTTCAACTACCTCGCATCCGCCTACAACATGAACTTCAAGGATGTCAAGGACATCGATATCGCCTTAAAGTACACCGCCATGGCCGATAAACAGATCGATGTCACCAATGCCTACACCACCGACGCCCAGCTGAGCGTGGCCGATGTATCCCTGCTGGAAGATGACCAGCACATCTTTGCCACCTATTACGGCGCCACCGTGGTCCGCCAGGACACCTTAAAGAAATATCCCAAGTTAAGCGAGACCCTGGAAAAACTGACAGGCCAGATCTCCGACGATGAGATGCGCGCCATGAATTACGCTGTGGAAGTGGACCAGAAGGATGAAAAAGACGTCGCAAAAGACTTTTTGACTGAGAAGGGGCTTTTAAAGTAAATTGAGCGACATCGTGTAAGTTTCTGTGAATAATACTTTCATCATATGCAAAACCGGACGGCCCCCGGAACCTTATCAGGTGAAACACTCAGGGGGCTGTCCGGTTTCGCATATGCAGTCCCTGCATAATTATAAATGCTCATCAAAACTGCTGCAAAACGTTTTGGATTTTACTTCATTCATCAGCGGGTATACCTTTAAAAGACTGCCTGTCATCCATCTTTCTATCCTGCTCAAATAATTCTGTCATATGAGATCACCTCTCAATTCTGATCCAGAAATCATCCTCCGCCATTTTGCCCTCTGTAATCCTGTTAGTTCGGCTCCGAATTCCTGCCGAAGGCCCTTTTCAAATAGCTGTCAGTAAAATTATAAAGCTTGATTCTCCTGTTTTTCTCGTCTACATCTATAACCGAGCATATCTCATCATGATACATATACCAAAGTCTTAAGGGAAAACATCTCTCAGGGATTGGCCCTGTAATTGGTTCTTTTTTCGTTCCCAGTATTCTACTGTTTTTTGAAAGCTTCTGATGGCAAATGTTTTATTCGCCACTTCATCACTCCCTCTCCTACTAATTAAATCCTAATTTTCAGGATATAACAACACTATTTTACCCTAAAATTTAGTACATTTTGTTTTTATACCACTCCACGATCCCCCTGCTGCTTTCTAACACAACTAATTTTTTTATTATACCGGCGCCGTTCTCATGTTATACTCTTCTTATCATAAAAGAGGGATCAGAACATTGAGAATATTTCATGTTCCGGTCCCTCTTTTATTTTACTCTTTTCCCTGCTCACACATCCCCCGATACACTTTTTCCGCAGTGATCGGAAGCTCCCGAATCTGCACTCCGACCGCATTCGCCACAGCGCCCGCGATGGCAGGTGACGGAGTGTTGATCACGATCTCGCCAATGGACTTCGCGCCAAACGGGCCTGTTGGCTCGTAGCTGCTCTCAAATTCCACCCGGATGTTTCCCACATCGATCCTGGTTGGAAGCTTATACTGAAGGAAGGAATTTTCAATCAGATGACCCTTCTTCGTGTAGGTGATATCCTCGTATAACGCCATACCGATGCCCTGGGCGATTCCGCCCTCGGTCTGAACTCTCGCCAGATTCGGATTGATAACGGTTCCGCAGTCAACAACGGCCGCGTAATCGATCAGTTCCACCTCGCCGGTCTCCGTATCCACTTCCACCTCGGCCATTCCCACCATAAATGGAGGCGGTGATACCGGGGAAGTATGGGTGTATCCGGCTGACAGCATCTTCTCGTTGCAGCACATGATGCGGTTGCCTATATCCTTTAAAGAGATCTCTAATTCCCCTTCCGGCTGATAGACCCGTTTGCCGTCAAATTCCAGCTGCGCCGCATCGCATCCTAAGTAATCCGCTCCCTTTTCCACGATTTTCTGCCTCAGTTCCTCACAGGCCCGGACAACCGCCATTCCCGTCAGATACGTGGTGCTGGAGGCATAGGAACCGGAATCGTAAGGAGACACATCCGTATCGGTGCCGTGCACGACGATCTGATCCATACTGCATTCCAGACAGTCCGCTGCCATCTGTGCCAGAATCGTGTCACATCCGGTACCCATGTCGGAAGCACCGATCATCAGGGTATAGAAGCCGTCGTCATTGACACGAATCTCCACAGACCCCACGTCCACGTTGGAAATGGAAGATCCCTGCATAGCCATGGCCGCTCCGACTCCCCGGACCTTCCCATTGCCCATGTCCACGCGCGGGTATTTCCGATCCCATCCGATCATTTCCTTCGCTCTCGCCATACAGCGGTCCAGCGCGCAGCTGTTCAGCTTCTCGCCGTAGTAGGCAGGCATCACATCGCCTTCCTTTACCATGTTCTTCTCCCGAAGCGCTACCGGATCCATGTGAAGAGCGGCCGCAAGCTCATTGACGGCTGATTCCACTGCGAAAATCCCCTGTGTCGCTCCATATCCGCGGTAAGCACCGGAGGACATAACGTTTGTATAGACCACGTCATAACGGAACCGGAATGCTTCCGGCGTCCGGTAAAGCGGAATGGATTTATGGCCCGAAAGTCCAACCGTCGTTGGTCCGTGCTCTCCGTACGCCCCCGTATTGGAAAGGGTATAGACGTCAATAGCCTTAATCGTTCCTTCTGCGTCCGCTCCCAGGCGCACACGTATCTCCATCTCGTGGCGCGGAGACGAGGCAATCTGGGTTTCATAGCGGGAGTAGACGATCTTAGCCGCCCTTCCCGTCTTCATGGTCACTATAGCCGGATAGACTTCCGCCACCACGGTCTGCTTCGCCCCGAATCCACCGCCGATTCTCGGCTTGATCACGCGCACCATGGATTTCGGCACATCGAGCGCATGAGCGAGGATCCTTCTCACATGAAATGGAATCTGAGTGGAGGCCACCACATTCAGGCGGCCGTATGTATCCATATAGGTGTAAGCGCGAAACGTCTCCATCATGGCCTGCTGGTTTGCCTTCGTATGGTAGACACGATCAATCACATACTCGCACCGTTCCAGCGCGCTCTCCACGTCGCCGTCTTCCTCTCCGCCGCAAGCGCACAGATTACGTTTGTTATCCGCTCCAACCGGACAGAGGCTCTTCCAGTTTTCTTCCGGATGGACCAGAATCTCGTTATCCTTCGCCTGCCGGAAATCGAGGACGGGTTCCAGGACCTCATACTCCACCTTGATGAGGCGAAGGGCGTGATCCACCGCTTCCTCGGTCTCGCCCGCCACGACAGCGGCTGCATCTCCTACAAACCGCATTCTCCTGTCCAGAATCAGCCTGTCATAGGGGCTGGGCTCCGGATACGTCTGGCCTGCCATGGTAAAACGCTTATCCGGCACATCCTCATAAGTCAGTACACAGGCAATCCCGTCCACTTCGGAGGCGGCCTTCACATCGATTGCCTTAATCAGGGCATGAGCGTGAGGACTGCGGAGCACCTTTACAATCAGGCTGTCCTTCGGCGCCAAATCATCCGTATAGACAGACTTTCCCGTTACCAGCGCCCTGGCATCCACCTTTACTACAGGGGAATTTACCGCATGCATTTCCATTTTCATCTCGCCTCTCCTCCCCTCGCCAGATACTTTCTGATGGCCCTCATCTGGCCCATATAGCCGCTGCACCGGCAGAGATTGCCAGCCAGGTACTCCCTGACTGCATCTTCTTCCGGCTGAACCAGTTCCTTTTCCATTGCAAGCACGTTCATGATCAGGCCGGGACTGCAGAAACCGCACTGTTCGGCTCCCTCTCCCGCCAGATACATTCCAAACTCTTCCGCTTCCTTCTGAACGCCTTCCAGAGTCACCACGTCCCTGTCATCAACACGGGCCGCCAGCATGGAGCAGGAGAGAACCGACTTCCCATCGACCAGAACGGTGCACAGGCCGCAGTTTTCCGTCTCACAGCCGCAT
This sequence comes from Hungatella sp., assembly GCF_046966825.1. Classification (NCBI taxonomy): domain Bacteria; kingdom Bacillati; phylum Bacillota; class Clostridia; order Lachnospirales; family Lachnospiraceae; genus Hungatella; species Hungatella sp. Next base: position 23,501 of record NZ_JBKVCZ010000106.1, read on the forward strand.
TTTACACTGTAGCAGCCTTTTGCCCGGAGTAAATCAAACAGGGATGTATCGTCCTTGATCTCCGCATACGTCACTTTTCCATTTAAAGTAAATTCTATCTCCACGTTCTACACCTCCCCGCCAAGCTGCTTCATCAGCCGCCCTGCGTAAACTTCCGTCAGATGCCTCCGGTATTCGGCGCTTCCTCTCGTATTGTCTCCAAATCGAAAACGCTCCGCCACGGCACCGCAGTCCACCTTGCCGTCCGCCGCCGCGACTTCCACCACTTCCGCTCTGGAGGGTCTGGCTCCGACCGATACGTACCATGTCCCCTCTTTTTTTGCCACACAGCAGGCAAGAAGTGGGAAATCCGTTCCGGACCGTCTCTGAGCCGCGTAAGCAGCCCTTCTGCCGTCTTTTTTTATAATAATGCGCACCAGAATATCGCGGTCGTATTTCATGTGGTTAAACTCTTTCAGGGAGACGACTCCGCCCTGATAAAGCTCCACATAAGTATCGAGCGCCATCAGGCAGGTCATGATATCGGAAAAACCAAATCTTCCGAATACACTGCCTCCGACCGTCGCCCCATTCCGAAACTGAACGCCCACAATCGCCCGCGTGCACTCCTTAAAAACTCCCTCAAAATATGTATTCAGCCCCTCATGTGTCTCCAGCATGCGC
>NZ_JBKVCZ010000107.1:0-22998 GCF_046966825.1 Hungatella sp.
TTAAATCTCTGCCCTGATACGTGATATCCGTAAACCAGCCGAAATGATTCAGCCCGAAATAATTGACATCAAAGTCTGTAAAATTCGGAATATTTAAACATCTGCCCACCATCTCCAGGATTGCAATCGGCATATCACAGATGTTGATGATCCTTGCATGGGGGCGCAGCGCCCGGCACGCTTCCGATACCACAGCCGCCGGATTGGAGTAGTTCAAGATCCAATGGTCGGGGGCCGCATACTTCTCCACGTCATCAATCACCTGAATCATGGGAAACAGCGTGCGCAGGCCGTAGGCCAGTCCGCCGCAGCCACAGGTCTCCTGTCCCACACAGCCGTGGCGCAGCGGGATCTTCTCATCCTTTTCTCTCATGGCGTATTTCCCTACGCGCATCTGGGCAAAGATAAAGCTGGAATTCTCGTACGCTGTCTTTTTGTCCGTCGTTACCGTCAGGCGAATCGGAGACTTCATATCCTTTAAGATCCAGTCTACCACAAGACTCACCTTATACTGGCGCTCTTCATCAATATCAAACAGCCGTACTTCCTCTACCTCCAGTTCCTTCTGTCTTAAAGCAATGGATTTTACGATTCCCGGTGTAAAGGTGCTGCCTCCGCCTACAATTGTGATTATCATATTATTTCCTCTCTTTCTGCGGCCATGCCGCTCCATGAATGTTCTGTATTCTACATGCGCTCCAGCATATCCTCCACCTGGCTTTTTACAGCCGGTACCTGCATACCGAATACGATTTGTATATCAGTGCCGTTTTTCTTAATTCCGCTGTTTTTCATGGTATTGATCAGGTCATCCCTGATTAAGCTGCCATCCTTTACCACCACCCGCAGGCGTGTAAAACAATTGTCCAGCGACTCGATATTCGCCTTGCCGCCAAGTCCTTCTATTAACTTCCGAATGGGTTCATCCTTTGACTGGCTGGCCGCCGAATCGCCGCTGCCCGCGTCCTCTGCTATAAGCTCTCTTCCCGGCGTCTTAAGGTTCAGTTTCTTAATCAGAAAAACGAAAAGGAAATAGTATCCGACTGCGGTCAACGCTCCCAGAAGCAGCAGCAGCGGCCAGTTGGTCTTCTCCACACCCAGGGCCAGATTGGAGATCATAATGTTGACGATGCCGCCGCTGGTGGAGGCCGGAATGCTGAGGACCTTTAACAGTACCAGCAAGCCGCCGCTGATCAGGGAGTGAACGACAAAGAGCAGGGGCGCTGCAAAGACGAACAGGAAATCCATCGGTTCTGTAATTGCCGATAAAATGGCTGCCAGCATAAGCGGGAACATGACTGCTTTTGTATTCTCCCGGTTTTCCTTTCTCGCGGTTGTGATAAAGGCCAGGCCGATTCCGATATATGGGAATAAATTATTGAATGTGTAGCTGTTATAATAGGTGGACGGTGAAAATGGTACTCCCGGCATGTTCATCTCCGCCACCCGGATCGGATAAGCGCCGGAGATGATCTGATCTCCAAGCACCAGGGTTCCGCCCACATCGGTAAACTGGAACGGTGCGTACACTAGATGGTGAAGCCCCGTGGGAACCAGAAGCTTGTTAAGCAGGCCGTATATGTAAAGTCCCACATTGCCGCTGCTCTTGATTAAATCGGTCAGAGCCGAGATCCCCCGCTGAACCACCGGCCATACGTAGGACGCTCCGAAGCCCAGAAACAGGGAAAGAAGGATCAGAAGGAAAAATGGAAATCTTACCCCGGAGAACATGGAGAAATACCCCTTAAACTGTTTCTCTCCGTACTTATTAAATACATATCCTGTCAGGCAGCCCAATGTGATGCCGCTGAACACGCCCATATCCAGCACCTGGATGCCCAGAACGGTAGACTGCCCCGTACCGTATAATCCCAGCGGCCCCATCTCTGCCAGCCTGCCGATAAAAGACAGCGTGATGTTATTGGCATTTAAGAACAAAAAATAGGACATCAGGGCGATCAGCGACGCGTGGCCCTTGTTCTTTTTCGCCAGTGCTCCCGCGATACCGACACAGAATATTACGCTCAAATTGTTGATTAAAAACATCAGACAATTATAAATCAGCTTTCCCACCAGCTGAAACGGCGCTGCCTGTAAAAATGGAATCTTCCCTGTGATCGAACCGTTTGTCAGGAGAATTCCGAGAATCAGCACCGTACCGGCAACTGATAGATACATGAGCGGCTGGACAATGGCCTTGGAAAACCGTTCCAGCGCACTTTTCATTTTTTCTTTCATATTCATTTTCTGCGCGCAGAGCGCGCAACCCCTTTCTAATGGACTGATAGTGTGTTGATCATGTGATAAACGAGGAATCCCTTTTCCGCGTTTGTCATATCCTTATGGTACGTCTTTTGCACGTAGTCACCGATTTTCTCCGCACATCCATACACTACCGGATACTGGCTTCTGCCGAGCGTGAAGAGAAATTCATCCGCAGACTGGACGCTGCCTTCTCCCAGCACCCGCCTGGCGAAGAACTGCAGATGGCGGACAAACCGGTCGTACGGAATGGAGGTTTCGTCCAGATTCACATCGAAGTATTCCGATACGATTTGAAGGATATCGCGCACCATTTGATACTCTGAATCGTGCAGCTGGCCCTCTGATCCATGGAGGCGTTGACGATGTGAAGGGCAATAAAGCCCATCTCCTCCTCCGAGATCCGAATCCCCATCTTTTTCCAGATAATCTCTCCGGCCTTCCGGGCCAGCATAAACTCCTCTTTATAGAACTGCCGTATCTCCAGAAGCAGCGGATTTTCGCAGATCACGTGATTCTTTTCCCGTTCCAGGGACATACTGATATGATCGGTCAGTGTGATATACAGATCCTCGCTGATTTTCAAATCGGAGTCACGGCGGATCATCTCGACCACTTCCTCCGATATGGATAAATAGACGGAAGGGATGTCCTTGACCAGCTTTTCCAGCCTTGTCATTACTCCGGAGTCCTCCAGGGTAAAGATTTTCTCCACCTTTTCCTGTTCAATGGAATCCCCCGGCTTCTTCTGAAAGGCCAGTCCTTTTCCTATGGCAATCATCTCAGGCCCGTCGGCCCCGTTCACTGCCACCACAACATTATTGTTATAAATTCTCTTGATTTCCATGACGTCTCACTCTCCCTCTCCAACAAAAAGACACGGTTACAGCCACAGAATTTTCTCTCCCGCTGTCACGGTTCCCGGCGGCGCCTTATGAACCTCTCCAAACTGTTCGCCGTTTGATACCAGCATCATTGTTACCGTATCATAGCCTGCCCCTTTCAGTACTTCAATATCAAAATTTACCAGCAGCTGCCCCTTCTTAACCGTATCATCCTGCTTCACATGAACTGTAAATCCCTTTCCGTTTAAGGCTACCGTGTCGATTCCGATATGGATCAGCAGCTCGACCCCGTCCCTCGTCTTAATCCCCAGCGCGTGGCCGGTTGGAAAGAGTGCCACGATTGTTCCGTCTGCTGGTGCATACAGACTGCCGTCTGTCGGAATGACCGCCACTCCATCCCCCAGCGACTTTTCTGCAAACACCGCATCGCTGACTGTCTCCAATGGTACGAGTTCACCGCTTACCGGGCTGAACGCCGCTTTTTCCTGTACCTCCTGTTTCTTCCAGTTTTTAAATAATCCCATGTTTTCCTCCTTTTCTGAAAACAAAAACAGGCTTAACCAAAATCTTAAAAGCACATACGAGTGCTTCTAAAGATCTTGGTTAAGCCTGTTTTCACAGTAACATTCCTTGTTTCTTTATAGCGCGATTATAACAAAACAAAAATGCATTGTCAACTGTTTTGTTCTCTATTCCAATGGCTGTATGTAGAAATTTCCCACAACGTCGCTGGAGTTTATGACATTGACAAAGGTATCGGGGTACTGCTCACGGATGCGTTTCTTCATCTTTTTCACGTCGCCGTCGGAGAGGACGGTGTAGAGAAGATACTTTTTGTTGGCCGAGTAGGAACCGAAGCCCTTTAAGATGGTGCTGCTGTGGTTGGTCAGCTCCATCAAATCCGCAGACACGGCGGCCGGATTGTCTGTGACGATGAGCAGCGTCTTTTTCTTGTATTTCTTATAAAGCGTGTTGATCACCTGCGTATTGCAGAACTGGTAGATGATGGAGTACAGTGCGATATCCATGCCGAAGATGGCTCCGGAAATGAGGATGATAACAGCGCTGAACAGCAGCATATAGTTGAAGGTGGATATCTTATATTTGGTGGAGAGGGACATGGCGATGAAATCCGTTCCGCCTCCGCTGGCCCGGTTGTTCAGGATGAGGCTCATACCCAGGCCGTTGATGATTCCGCCGAATACGGAGATGAGAAGAAGGTCTCCGGTGATGGGGATGACAGGCAGCTGGTCGACCAGGATTGATACGGTCAAGAGGCTCACACAGGACAGAATCGTAAACTTTTTTCCGACAATGCGGTAGGCAAATACAGCCGGGATGGCGTTGAAAACCACGTTTAAGAAGGTGAAGGAGATCTTCACGTCAAAAAAGGCCAGCCCCACCCTCTGAATCAGCTTGGCGAGTCCGGAGAAACCGCCCGGAACCAGCTTCCCCTGTTCGACGAAGGTGTTTAAATTCACCGCTACGATGACACTTCCGAAAAGGATAAAAAAGATGGAGACAGCGTCGCGGAGCCGCTTATCCTTTCCTGCCTTTTCCGCATTCTTTTTGTATAAATCGGAAACACCCTGTTTTTCTGCCATTGGGACCCTCCTTTTTCCGGCAAAGACTTAACACATACTACCATTTCCCCATGAAATCCTGTATAATTATATTGTTTTACACAGGGGCACAGAAGGGGATTCGTATTTTTTCTGTTTCTATCATATCATATATTTCGGAAGAAGGGGTCTAAAAATTATGAAACAATTACTGCACTTTGACAGTATAAGAAAAAAGGTCATTTTTTTAGACTTGATCGTTGTTTTTCCGCTGTTCATCTTATTCTGTATTTTAATGAGCTATATATTTGAAGACGGCAATTACAAACTGAACTACAGCAAGCTGGACCTTTTGGAAGAAAAATGCAGCAATATTGCGAACAGGAATACGGAGATCATAAAAATATCGGTAGGCATGTATCTGGATCCTGAGATTAACCGTCTGATCTCGAAGAGGAACAGGCTGACGGGCTATGAATATATCAGTGCACAGGACAGCATACAGAGTAAAATGCTGGAGCTGACGGAATTGTTTCCGGACAGGCAGTATCAAATGATGCTGCTCTGTAAAAATGATATGAATTTTTATCAGTCCTCTTTAAACTTGATGCAGGATGCAGTCACACTGGATATGCTGGACGAGGAAAGCTGGTATCAGGAGGCGATGGAAAAGGATGATTCCATCTATTTCCTTCCAAAGTACAGGAGTCCTGTATTGCAGAAGCTGTTTCAGGAGGACAAGCTGTTTGCGGTTCAGAAACTGCGGAATTTAAACAGCGGAAGAGATGTCGGAATTATGATTGTGGCCATATCCCAGGATATCTGGGGGAATGTCATACTGGGCGATGAGGATTCCGATGAGAATACCATCGTCATCGATCAGTACAGAAAAATAATATTTTCTTCCGATCCCAGAATGTATGGATATGAGGTGGAGGACAATTCTTACTATAATCAGATAACAAATTATACGAAGGGATTTTTTCTGGGAAATGTGATGAACCAATACAGCCATATACGGTTTGCCAGTATTGATGGTTTGGGCTGGAAACTGATTTCCTATGAACCATACCGCCATGGCTGGACTTCCTTCTATGTAATCCTTTTTCTCGTCCTGGGAACCGCGATGTTTCTTGTGCTCATCGTCATAGTCTTTTATAACTGCAGCTTTATCTCCCGGAGAATGGAGAAATTAAATAAAAACATCCTGGAGGTGACAAATGGGGATTTAAAGACAAGAATCCAGGATGACTATGAAATAGAGTTTCATGAAATCTGTCACAATTTTAATTATATGCTGGATCACATTGAAAATCTGATGAAGCAGCTGGAGATAGAAGAGGAAGAAAAGCATGCCCTGGAGATCCAGGCTTTGCAGGCACAGATTAACCCGCATTTCTTTTATAATACGCTGGTGACCATCCGGTTTATGATTCAGATGGAGGAATATAATGAGGCAGACAGAGCGCTGCTTGCCTTTTCGAAATTGCTGAGAAAATCCTTTGTGAATTCCCAGAAGATCATTCCGATCAAGGAAGAACTGGCCATGGCGGAGGATTATCTGGAATTAATGAAGCTCCGCTATCGCGATAAATTTCAATGGAAAATACTCGCGGCGGAAGACGTAGTGGAATTGGGGATTCTGAAGAACGTCATCCAGCCGTTGGTCGAAAACAGCATCTCTCACGGCTTTAACATGAAAGACGGCATGGGACATATCGTCATATGCGCATACCGGATAAAGGAAAATGTCGTAATCGAGGTGGAAGACGACGGTGTGGGGGTAGACCTGGAAAAGATAAATAACAGCATACATAATCAGCAGACCGTGAAGGCCAGAGATCAGCTGAACGGAATCGGGCTTTCCAATATTCAGATGAGAATTTTACGGAATTTCGGCGATCAATATGGACTGAGTGTAGAGGTGAATTCATCGGGCGGTGTTACTTTCCGGATGAAGATACCTGTCATTAATATGGAGGGGGCAAACAGTTGAATATCGTAATTGCAGATGACGAGGAGATCATCTTAAAATGGATGAAAAAGAATATCGAAGCGCTGTCGCCGGAGCATCATGTGATCGAAGCGTGTATCAATGGAATGCAGGTTCTGAATTGCTGCCTGAACCATCAGGTCGATGTGCTGTTTACCGATATACGTATGCCGATCATGGATGGGATGGAGCTGCTTAAAAAGCTGAATCAGAATCATGTCCTGCCTTATACGGTTGTCCTGAGTGCGTATGATGACTTTTCTTATGCAAGGGACTGTCTGAAGCTGGGGGTGAGTGAGTTTCTCTTAAAGTCTGAGATTACGAAGGACGAACTGGAAGCCTGCCTGCAGACCGCGAAGGAACGGATCAGGAATCAGGGGGCGGCGGAGACCAAACAATCATCTCCCGCCCGGGAGATGGAAAAGGTTCTGCTGCAGTGCTTTAAAGAACCGGACTATATTTCCAGGGATATCTTAAAACAGGTCTGGAATACCTGCTGTGAGATAAAAGGGAGGTATGCAGTGATCATCTTCCGCGATACCGATCGGATATCGAATCAGGAACAGCTTAAGGAGATTCTGCCATTTGCCTTTCAGGAGGAGAAGAGGGTGCTCTACTGGCTGCCAAGGAGTGAGCGGGAGATCCTTGTACTTACGGAAATGAATCATGACAACCCTCAGAAGCTTACGGAAAAAATATATGAGACGGTCGCCTCCTTCGGCGGCAGCAATATGTATGTCAGCAGCTCCGAAACCGGTAAAACGGTGGACGAACTGGAGACATTATACCAGCATTCACAGGAGGTTCTCACCTATCAGCTGTTTTACAGGCACATTGGCGGACTGAATTATGAAACGATGAAGAACCGGATCAGTCATATAGAGGCTGGACTGGAAGCAAAGTTTGAAAAAATGGAGCTGCTGATCAACAACAGGGCCTGGAGCAGCATAGTCGAGGAAATGGAAGCGATATTCGATTATGCGGGGAAAACAGAGCCGGATGTATCCTGCATCAGAAGGCTGTTTCTAAATACCTTACTGAATCTTTACTGGAGTCATCTGGAGGATGCGGACAGAAGAGTGTTTTCGATCGATAAGATCATTGAAGTGACACACTGTACCGATATTGAGCAGCTTGAAACAAAGGTTTTGACGCAGGCGGAAGAAATCCTCCGGGTATTGATCGGCAAACAGAAGAAATACAGTGAAGCTGTATTTCTGATCATGCAGTATATGGAAGAACGGTATGCAGACTCCATTACACTCGATGAGCTTGCAAACCATGTTCATATGAACCGCAGCTATATCTCCCATCTCTTCAAAAAAGAGACTGGCAGGAATATTAATACCTATCTGTTAGAGCTTCGAATGGAAAAAGCGAAAATTCTTTTAAAGAACAGTAACCATAATATTCAGGATATCTGCTGCCAGATCGGGATACCGGATTCGGCCTACTTTAGTAAGGTATTTAAAAAGTATGCCGGTATGACACCGATCGAATTCAGACGCATCAGCAATGAAAACTGATGCGTCTTTTTATTTCAAAAAACAACAAAGTATAAACTGTATAAAAGTGCCAAATAAATTACAAAAAGATCTAAATAAATTTAAAATATGTAAGAGATACTGCGAAAAAAAGATGAAAAATAGTGAAAAAGATACAAAAAAACAAACGTAGGACAGAAATGGGTATACATAGTACATAGTAAAAGAACGTGAAATCAGTATAATATAGTTATCAAGTTCCTGGAGTACAACAACCATAAACAAAAGGAGAGGGAAGTTATGAGAAGAAATTGGAAAGTTATCTTAAGCGCAGCAGCAGTCAGCTGTATGGTGTTGTCTTTGGCCGCCTGTGGAGGCGGTAATGAAGACCTGGTCTCCGACGCAGGGAAGGATACCAGTGATGAAAATGTAAAACTGGTCTTTCTCAGGGCAGGAACCGAAGATTATAAGAAGGATGCCTTTACTCAGATGATAGAAGGGTTTGAAGCGAAGTATCCGAATTATACGGTAGAGTATCAGGAAGCACCTTGGGGAGATGATTTTGAGACAAAACTGAACACCGGATTTGCTTCCGGCACGGCACCGGACGTCATTCACTACTCCCTGGCATCGATCGGTGCGAGAGTACCCATGGGACAGTATGAGTGCCTCGACTCGTATGCCGAAGGCTGGGAGGGCATGGAAGATATGTATGACAGCGTAAAAGAAGCCGGAAGTATCGGCGGAAAGCTTTACGGTGTCCCGTACACACCGGATGCACGAATGTTTGCCATCAATACAGAGTTATTTGAAAAGGCCGGGCTCGATCCGGATTCACCGCCTTCCAACTGGGATGAGCTGTTGGAGGCCCATAAAAAACTGATGGTAAAGGATTACTCCGGCAATGTAATCCAGTGCGGCTATGGAATTCCCACCAGCGGAAGAAATATCAACCAATATCTGGAAATATTCATTGTTCAGAACGGCCTGAGTAATCTGGTGGATGAAGCGAGCAATGAAATACTGTTTAACAAACCGGAAGCAGTCGAGGCGATGGATTTCATGAAGCAGTTAAAGGATGCCGGTCTGGTGGACTGGAATAACACGCAGAAGGATCAGAATCCTTTCTACAACGGAACGGCGGCCATGACGGTTATTTCTGAAAATGAGTTTAATAATATCAATACCGGAGATCTGGAAGGAAAAATCAAGCTCGTTCCCATGTTTTCCAAGGCAAACAGCGGTACCTTCTGCGGGATGCATTTTATGTTTATGAATGCGAACTCCAAGAATAAAGAGGCTGCCTGGAAATTGATTGAGTACATGAGCAGCAAGGAGTCGATGCAGATCTGGATGGATACGGCAAAGACGGCTCCCGTAAGGTCCTCTTTGGAAGAGGCGTATCTGAAAAAGAATCCGGTAAATGGACCGATGATTATGGAAGCAATAGAAATTGGAAAAGGATCGCCCAAGGTTCCGTACTTTAACAGTGTATTTACTTATGTGGACGATGCCATGGAACAGGTATTCTATGGACAATTATCCCCTCAGGATGCGCTTAATGCAGCTGCGGAAAAGGTGCAGGAGGAAATTGATAATCAATAACTGCGGCAATGCGGTCTGTTTGATAAGAATAGGCCGCATTATTTATTCCCGCAGGCAGCGGGTCAGGTGTCCGGATGGCCGGACCTTTTATCAGGAAGAAATGAGGAGAGAGGAAAGATGGCTGGAAAAAAAGTAAGAAAAAACACACGCAGCGATAAAGAGGCATATATCATGATATTGCCTGCTTATCTGATTTTTACTATTTTCATTTTGGTTCCGATCGGCATGGTACTGTTTTACAGCCTGACCGATTTCAATATGTACCAGATTCCCGGTTTTTTAGGTTTGAAGAATTATAGTAAGCTGTTTCATGATTCGGAGTTTCTCGCATCGGTTGGAAATACGCTGCTGTATACGGTTGTAACGCTGACCATTCAGCTGGTATTGGGGCTCCTGCTGGCGGTACTGCTTTATCGGGAATCCAGGGCAGTTCCTTTTTTCCGGACAGCGCTTTATATGCCCAATATCATGTCTATGGTGTGCGTATCCATGGTATGGCTGTGGCTGTATAATCCCAACTTCGGCCTTCTCAACAGCTTTTTAAAGCTTATCGGTATACCGGCCCAGCAGTGGCTCATTAATCCGAATCAGGCAATGTTCTGCATAATTATTATCGGAATCTGGAAGAACTGCGGATATTCCATGGTCATCTTCCTGGGAGGGCTTACCGGCATTCCCCAGTCCTTATATGAGGCAGCGGAGCTCGATGGGGCAGGCGTTTTCCATAAGTTTCTCTATATCACGTGGCCGATGCTGTATCCCACGACCTTTTTCCTGCTCGTAACAGGAATCGTAAACAGCTTTGCAGTGTTTGAACAGGTAAATATTATGACGAACGGCGGGCCTTTAAACAGAACAACGACGATCGTCCATCAAATATACAGGAGAGGTTTTCTGGAGTTTAAAATGGGGTATGCGAGTGCCATGGCGGTTCTGCTTCTGGTATTTTCTTTAATCGTTACCATGATGGTGTTCAAGTTTGGCAATAAAGGTCAGGATGTGGATGTTTCATAGGAGGAGCGAAGATGAAAAGGAAAAAAAGGTTACATATGATCTGGATAGTCTGTATGGCAGTGGTTTCTTTGATTATCCTGCTTCCGATTCTTGTAATGATTTTGACTTCATTTAAAACAACAGGGGAGATTAACTCGGCGGTATTTCATTTCCTGCCGGAGTCGCTGAATCTTGATAACTATAAGGCGGCGATGTCCACCGGAAGCTGGCTGATCTATTTCAGGAATTCCCTGGTCATCACCCTGATCAGCATTGTATTCTCACTGTTGTTTAATTCCGTCGCGGGGTATGCGTTTGCCCGGCTGCATTTTAAAGGATCGAAGGTACTGTTTACACTGCTGCTGGTCGGCCTTATGATGCCGCCGCAGGTAACGATGCTGCCCACGTTCCTGATTATGGCGAGATTTCCGCTGATCGGTGGAAATGATATTCTGGGATTTGGCGGTTCGGGATTAATGAATACGTTTCCCGGCGTGATTATTCCATTGGTATCGGGGTCCTTCGGCGTCTTCCTGTCGAAGCAGTTTTACGAGAATTTTCCCAGATCCCTCGATGAAGCCGCCATGCTTGACGGGGCCGGTAAATGGAAAACGTATTTCTATATCTACCTTCCCAATTCAAAGGTTATTCTTGCAACCCTGGCGCTGTTAAAGGGATCGTCAGTCTGGAACGATTACTTATGGCCTTTGGTCATGACAAATTCAGTCAATATGAGAACCGTACAGCTGGCGCTTACCATGTTCCGGGATGAGAGCACGGTGCGCTGGGGCCCCATGATGGCGGCGGCAACGTTAATCTCGCTTCCGATGATTCTGTTATTCCTGTGTGCACAGAAGTATTTTGTACAGGGAGTTGTTTCGACCGGAATTAAGTAGCAGCAGAGAGGAGTACAGGGATGAAAAGACCTAATATTATTGTATATTTTTCGGATCAGCAGCGCTGGGATACGCTGGGGTGTTATGGACAGCCGCTTTTAGTTTCCCCCAATCTCGACAGACTGGCAAAGGAGGGCGTGAAATTTGAAAATGCCTTTACCTGCCAGCCGGTTTGCGGTCCCGCGCGTTCCTGCCTGCAGAGCGGTAAATATGCGACACAGGTAAACTGCCATAGAAATGCGCTGGCATTGCCGCAGGATATAAAAACGCTGGCCGATTATTTCCACGAATCCGGTTATGAGACGGCTTACGTGGGTAAATGGCATCTGGCCTCAAACAGAAGCAGCTATACGGCGCCGTTCGATGAGGAAAACTACGAGACTCGGGCGATTCCTCCGGAACGCAGGGGCGGGTATCGGGATTATTGGATGGCGGCCGATGTTCTGGAGGCGACCTCCCATGGATACGATGGATATGTGTTTGACCGAGAAGGGAAAAAATGTGAGTTTATCGGTTACCGCGCGGATTCCATTAATAATTATGCGATTCATTACCTCCACCAGTATGATGGGGAGAAACCATTTTTTCTGTTTATTTCTCAAATCGAGCCCCACCATCAGAACGATCACGGCCGGTTTGAGGCGCCGGATGGCGCGCGAGAGAAGTTTACCGGCTATGAGCTGCCGGCTGACATTCCTGTGGATAAGGGGGACTGGAAGGAACATTACCCGGACTATTTAGGCCAGTGTCACAGCCTGGATGAAAATGTCGGGCGGCTTGTCGATACGCTGAAGGCGAGGGGATTGTGGGAGAATACGATCCTGTTTTATACATCAGACCATGGCTGCCATTTCTGCACAAGGAACAGCGAATATAAGCGCTCCTGTCATGAGGCAAGCATCCATATTCCGCTGCTTGCTGTGGGCGGACCGTTTATAGGCGGCAGAACCATCACGGAGCTGGTCAGTCTTATTGATTTGCCGGTGACGCTGCTTGACTGTGCAGGAATAAAGAAACCGGAGGATTTTCAGGGGAATTCGCTGAAATCCCTTGCCGCTGGGACCTCAAAAGGCTGGGAGGACTGTGTGTTTATACAGATCAGTGAGAGCGAGGTTGGCAGAGCAATCCGGACCGATCAGTGGAAATACGCAGTCGCTGCGGATGCGGATGGCTGGAGCTGCCCGGGGGCGGATGTCTATTATGAACAGTACCTGTTTGATTTAGAGCACGATCCGGCGGAATGCTGCAACCTGGCGGGAGACCCTGCCTTTGAACCGGCAAGAAGGGTACTGCGTGAGAAACTCCTGCTTTGTATGGAGCGGGCTGGGGAGAAGAGACCGGAGATTCGTCCTTTTCGAGAGGGCTGAAAGGAGGGGCGGAGATGAAAGCAATCATGGTAATGTTTGATTCCTTAAACCGCAGATTTCTTGAGCCGTATGGCTGTCAGGAGACAATCACTCCGAATTTTCTCAGATTGGCACAGAAAACCGTGCGGTTTGAGAACAGCTACGCCGGAAGTCTGCCCTGTATTCCTGCAAGGAGAGAGCTGCATACGGGCCGGTATAATTTTTTGCACCGGTCCTGGGGGCCTATGGAGCCTTTTGACGATTCCATGCCGGGAATCCTGCGGGGGCATGGGATCCATAGCCATCTGGTCAGCGATCACGGCCATTATTGGGAATGCGGAGGCGCAACGTATCACACTCAATATACGACATGGGAAAATATACGGGGACAGGAGGGAGATCCCTGGGCTCCTGTGGTTGGAGGCGCAGAGGATGCGGACCCGAATTTTGCCGCATTTACAGAAGGGCTGCGCAGCGGACTGTACAGGCAGAACCTGGCAAACCGCACAAGAGTGACTGGAAAAGACCAGTACCCATTGGTGAAGACCTTTGACAAGGGTCTTGAATTTTTGAGAGAAAATGAGGGAAAGGATTCCTTCTTTTTACAGATAGAGTCATTTTCTCCCCATGAGCCCTTCATGGCGAGCAGGGAGTTTAAGGATATGTATCCCGGGAAAGCAAAAGGTAAAAAGTATGAATGGCCGGATTACGCGCCGGTAAAGGAATCCGCAGAGGAAGCAGACGAGATTAAGTACTCCTATTTCGCCGACTTAACAATGTGTGATGAGCAGTTGGGCCGTCTGCTGGATTACATGGACGAAAAGAATCTGTGGGAAGATACGATGGTTATTGTCAATACGGATCATGGATATATGCTGGGAGAACACGGGTATTGGGCCAAAAACTATATGCTCTGCTACGATGAGATTGTCCATACGCCGCTGTTTATCTGGGATCCAAGGTTCCGTGAATCCGCCGGAACGAGCAGAGAGGCGCTTGTGCAAACGATAGATCTGCCGGTTACGATTCTGCAGTTCTTCGGAATCGATCCTGCCGCAGATATGCAGGGGCAGGACATTTCCCGGATCATAAAGGGGGAGAAAGGCAGCCGGACGTGCGGGCTGTTCGGAATATTCGGGGCCCATCTGTGCTGTACAGATGGAAGATACGTGTATATGAGGGCGCCTCGAAATCTGAAAGCCCCATTTCATGAGTATACGTTAATGCCAACCCATATGATGACGTTCTTTACGACGAAAGAGCTGGAGTCGATGGAACGCCACGAGGCCTTTTCCTTTACAAAAAATTGTCCCATTATGCAGATTGATGCAGATCCGGCAGTCCGGTGTATGGAGGAGGGGGACTATCTGTTTGACTTATGGAATGATCCGGGGCAGGAGCATCCGATTGTATCGGAAGATATAACAGGCGAGATGGAGCGGAGCATGTACCGGCTTATGAGGCTTAACGATGCTCCGGAGGAGTTGTATTTAAGGTTCGGTTTTGTTTGAGTGTGGAGCTGGCTGTGAGGAGGATGTGATTCATGGTGGAGAAAGAATCCCAGGTTCGAAGAAATTCGGCAGGGGATTCTTTTTTTGCGGCTGCTTATAGCGGCCGCCAGGCGTAGACGACTGTCTTAAATCAGACTTCGAGGCATCCCCATACTGTGTAATAATTTATAACATTTCCCATAATTTATTCCTATTTATTTCCCCTCTCAATTACCCTATAATAAAACCATCAGAAATACCTGCGCAGGTTCAATGAGAATGATGCTACTATAAGGAGGAGGACTTATACTATGAGAAAAGGTATCTATAAAGCGGCGGTCCTGATTCTTGCCGGAACAATGTGCGCGGGCCTTACAGCCTGCAGCGGAAAGACTCAGGAAACAAAGGTCCAGGAGACAGCGGTTCAGGATACAAAGGAGGCGCAGACCGGAGAAACAGGAAAGGAACAGGCTTCGGAAGCGGGGAAGGAGAGCGCCGCGCCAAAGAAGAAAGTATCACTGGTTCTTGCTACAAACTGGGGTGAGGGGGACTCCAAGTATAACTATTTCTATCCGAAGTTTCAGGAATTTCAGGAAGCGAATAGCGATACGATGGACATTACTCTGGAGACTTACAGCACAGAGGACTACAAGACAAAGATTAAAACACAGACAGCTTCCGGTGATCTGCCGGATGTATTTACCTATTGGGGCGGCGCGATGATGACCGACATGGTGGAAGCGGGACTGCTGCTCGATGTGGAAGAGTACTTTAACGCGTCGGATCAGGTAAAGAGAGACGGATTTGAACCGACCTCCTTCGGATATTACACGGCTTCCGACGGAAAGACCTACGGAATCCCGATTGAATCCACCAGAGGAATATTCCTGGCCAATAAGCAGCTGTTTGAAGAGAACGGGCTGGAGATTCCAAAGACCTATGAGGAGCTTTTAAAGACCGCAAAGGCTTTTAACGAAAAGGGTATTATCCCGATCGCGATCGGCAGCAACGGCGGTACACCGTCTGAATTCTTTTTCAGTGAACTGTATGGCCAGTATGACGGGGCGGCAAAAGAACTGGAGGAGCTGGCAGCGACCAGGACCTTCAATACTGAAAATGCGCTTAAGGTAGCGAACAATATAAAGGATATGATCGATCAGAAGATGTTTCCTGCGGATACGGTGGCCAACGGGGGATGGGCTGCCAGCCTTCAGCTTTATACCGACAGGAAGGCGGCTATGACCTATACGTATCCATGGATGTTTGAGTCCATACCGGAAGAGATTCAGGAAGCCAGTGAGATCGTACCTTTGCCCATGCTTCCTGACGCGGATATCGATCCGGCCGGTATCATGACAGGGTTTACGGTATACGGATTTGAAATTAATAAGGCTTCCTTTGAGGATGCGGCAAAGCACGATGCCATGGTTAAGCTCTGTGATTTCCTTGCTTCTGATGAATTATCCGCAGAGCTGACAAAGAGCGGCATGATTCCGGCAAAGAATATTGAAATTGATATGGACAGCCAGAAACTTATCTTTAAGAAAATGATGGAATATGCCCAGGATAAAAAGCTGATTTCCGTCCACTATACAACCATGCCCGATCAGGATGCCGTTAATATGATGGATTCCAGCTTAGACGAATTCTTTATCAATGCGTTGACGCCGCAGGAGCTGATCGACAAGGTACAGGCGGTTTTGGACAAGAATAATAAGTAAATGGGGAAATAATGGGGCTGTTCCGGAACGAGAGGAACGGCCCCGTTTTAAGGTGATCGCATGAAAAGAAAATACTCTAAAAAATATCATAATCTGCCGGTTACTGTGATGTTCCTGGCACCTGCATTTTTAATCTATACGGTCTTTCTGTTCCTGCCGCTGATTCTCACGTTCTGGTACAGTCTGACGACCTGGAACGGCGTTTCCGCGAAGGTCTTTGCAGGACTTGACAATTACAGGGAGCTCGCGGCGAGCAGTGACTACTGGCTCACGTTTTCCAACACGGTAAAGCTTACCGTGATCTCTCTTATCGTCCAGATCGGAGCCGGAATTCTTCTGGCATACCTCTTATACAGCTGGACGAAGGGGATGAAGATCTTCCGCACCATCTATTTCCTTCCGGTGGTTATCGCACCGGTTGCCATCGGTCTGATGTTTTCCCTGTTTTATAACAGCGAAATCGGTATTTTCAATAAGATCCTGACAGCGGTCGGTCTGGGAAGATTTGCGACAAACTGGCTGTCCAATCCGCGTACACTGTTATATGCGGTTATGGCGCCGCAGGTATGGCAGTATATAGGCCTTTATGTAACCATTTTTTTAGGAGCGCTTCAATCGGTGCCGGAGGACTATATCGAGAGCGCGCAGATCGACGGGGCGGGAAAATTACAGTCATTCTTCCACGTCATCCTGCCGCAGATCACCGGATTTATGAATATCTGCATTATCCTGTGCCTGACCGGATCGTTGAAGGCATTCGATCATTCCTGGATCATGACAGGAGGTGGACCGGGAGTGCGCTCCGCATACCTGGGAGTATTCATGTATAAGTCGGCCTTTGTAAATTCGGATTTCGGCCTCGGAAGCGCGGTGACGATTACCATTGTGGCGGTGTCATTAACGGTTACCATACTGTTTAACTGGTTTGCAGACAGAAAGAAGGGGTGAGGCTTGTGGAACGATTTTTAAAACGATCTCTGAAATACAGGGTTACCGCTGTTTTGTGCTATGCCATCATGAGCATATCGGCGGTCGTAGCGCTTTACCCTTTTATATGGGTGGTCTTTTCCTCGCTCAAGGACAACAATGAGATTTACAGCAATTCTTTCGGCCTTCCGAAGGCGGCGGTGTGGTCAAACTACGCGGAGGCGTGGAAGGGAGCCAGGGTCGGCCGGAGCTTTGTTAACAGTATTCTCGTCTGCCTGGTAACGCTGGCGGTGCTTACCGTAATTACATCCATGGCCAGCTATATTCTTACGAGGGTTACGAAGAGCAGACTGCTGTCCGTGTACTTTTCTCTGGGCATCATGATTCCGGTGCATGCGCTTTTGATTCCCTCCGTACTGATCTTTAAAGGGCTTCATCTGATCGACCATCTGTCCGGCCTGATGATTGTATATACGGCGGTAAACATCTCTTTTGCCATGTTTATTATGAACGGTTTCATGGAGGGAATCCCCAGGGAGCTCGATGAGGCGGCGACGATCGACGGTTGCGGCCGGGCGGGAATCTTCTTTCACATTGTGTTTCCGGTAGCGAAGCCGGGAATCGCCACGGTGGCCACCATCACATTTTTAAACTGCTGGAACGATCTGCTTCTGGGGCTGGTGCTGATCTCCACGCCTGCCAGAAAGACGCTTTCCATGACAATCTCCGCGCTGAAGGGATCTTACGTGACACAGTACGGTCTCCTCTGCGCCGGCTTCGTCATCTCGATCGTTCCGGTAGTCTTTATGTATCTGCTGTTCCAGAAACAGGTTATAGCGGGTATGACTGCGGGAGCAGTCAAGGGTTAGGCGCGTCCGGAAAGGAAGCGCCGGAGGAGGAAATAACATGGTAAAATTTACACATGACGGAATCCGGATAAACGGAGTGGAAAGGCCTCTGTACAGTGGTTCGATACACTACTGGAGGACGAGAAAGAAAGACTGGCGGCATGTTCTGTCACAGATCAAGGGCATGGGATTTGAGATCGTGGAAACGTATATTCCCTGGTCGGTCCATGAATATGAGGAAGGAAAGTATGATTTTGGAGAGATCGAGGAAGAGAAGGATCTGGACCTGTTTTTAACCCTCTGCGAGGAAATGAACCTGGCCGTCATCGTTCGTCCGGGGCCTCATATCAACGCGGAGATGACTGGTTTCGGATATCCGGAGTGGATTCTGATGGATGAGGAGATTCAGGCGAAAAATCCGTGGGGAACCACGGTTCTGTATCCCTATGCCACGGGTCCCTTTCCCATCCCTTCCTATGCGAGTGATAAGCTGTATGAGAAGACGGAGATTTATTTTCAGAAGCTGAAGCCGATTCTGCAGCGGCACTGCGGCGGCAGCGGCTGTATCTGCCTGATCCAGGCGGATAACGAGACTTGTAATTTCTTCCGGGACAGGCCGTATATCATGGATTACTCGGACTGCTCGAAGGAACAGTACCGTAAATTCCTGGCGGAGCGATACGGTACTGCGGCGGCCATGAGCGAGAGGTATCACAGAAATTACAGCGGATTTCAGGAGACAGAACCGCCCTGCGGCTTTGAGGAAGGCGATTTTTCATCGCTCTGCTATTACCTGGACTGGATAGAATTTAAGGAGTATCAGATTCTCGCTGCCCTGGGGCGGATGGTGGACATCATAAACCGTCTGGAGCTGCCGGTACCGATTTTCCATAACTGCGCGTATCAGAACTATACGCCTGTCTCGGTTCAGAGAGACGAGGAGATACCAGGCCTCATGACGGCTGGGATCGATGCCTATCCTGAGCCGGGAGATACCGCCATGCTGAAGGAGAGAATTCGGTATCTGGCCGGCAGCAGCCGTTTTCCGTTCGTGCCGGAATTTGGTTCCGGCTCCTGGTTTGACCGGGAAGTGCTTCTGACCGCAGAGGAAGAGCGGTTCGGATACCTGTATTCTGTGATGAATGGTTTAAAGGGCGTGAATTTCTATATGCTGGCGGAGCGGGACCGGTGGACGGGCTGTCCCGTGACCAACGACGGAAGAATCAGGAAGCCATATTACGAGATGTTCTCGGATCTGCTGAGACTGTTGAAAGATCATGAAATATACCATTTTAACCGCTCGCCCCGCGTGCTGATTTTAAAGGATTACGATATGGGGAGGCTGAAGGCCCTCTATTCCGTGATGGACTGCAATTCGTTTTCGTCCAACTGCTTCATCAAGGGGCCGGATATACCTGCCGCGCTGTTTTTGCCGGAGGAAGAGCCGGAATTTTATCTGGACAGGGAATTGAATTACTGGGATGATGCCTGGGTAAAAGGACTGGCAGAGCGCTTTGACGAAGAGCATGAAATCTATGATTATTCCGATGAATATCTGGACTATGACAGGTGGCTCCCATACGATGTGATAGCGGCGGCATCGGGTGATATCATGGATGCGAAGACGCAGAAGTGCCTGGCGGATTTTGCATGTCTGCCAGGAAAGACGGTAATTCTGGGGCCGGTCATTCCCCGGTATGACAGAACCTTAAAGTCCTGTGAAATACTGAAGCACATGGTGGAAGAGGGGGAGGACTCCGGAATTCTGTTTGCGGAAGAGCCGGGAGAGATCGGTGCCGTTTTCTGGGATCGGTTAAGGCGGAGCAGAGAGTACGGATGCGAAGATCCGGAGATCGAGCTGGCTGTGCACCGGAGGGAGGGAAGCGGATATCACCTGCTCTATATAGCCAATCTCTCAGGAGAAGAGAAAACGGCATTTATAACGTGCGCAGAAGGACGCCGTTTTTCGGTAATGCAGGGGCCTGCGGAGATAAAAATGGAGAAAGACGGCATAACGGCACAGATCTCCGGTTATACTGTAGCCATTTTGAGTGTGGAGGAGAACGTATGATAGACGGTGGTTTAAAAGTGGAATATTTGGACCCGGAGCTCTGGACGCATCTGGGGGAAATCCTTCGGCCATTATCCGGGCATGGGCAGGTTCTGCACGTCAGAAGGCTGGCTTCCGGTTTGTACCGGGCGGTTCGGTGCAGCAGGGGAACAGGCACCGTGTGTGTGAGTGATTCCGGCTGCCCGTTCCTCGATCTTTCCCAGTATATGGAAGGAGAAGAATTGAATACGGAGCGGATTTTTCGGGATTTTTATGATATTATGGAAATCAGGATTTATACGCTGGAAGGTCTGCGGAAGTGCTTCGCAGAGAGCCAGAAAGCGGAGCTGTATCAGCTGGATATTGATCAGGCAGTATCTGAAATCTATGGTATCTTCGAGAGCACGGCTGGAGTGGCCGTTATACGGAGAGAGGAAGAAGGAGAACGCTGGTATTTTGAACGGCTGAGACGGCTTTTGGGGGATAAAGACGGAGACCATGTGTATCTGTTGTGGATTACGGATGGCGGGGCGCTGTATTTTAACTGCATTCTGGAGATGAGGAAGGGGAAACTGGTGGGAATCTCCACATCGGACAGATATGGCGGGGAACGGGATTATGATAAGGTTCTGGGTTTGATGGAGAAGGAGTACAATAGGAAGCCGGAAGTACTCTGTATGGAGCTTTCGGAATATCGTACTTACGAAAGGATATGTGGGTTTTAACAGCGGAGGGATAAGGATGAGGAAGACGGAAAAGGGGAACCGGAGTTCACTAAAGGTGAGATTTACACTTGCCATGGTATTGATGTCGCTGATTCCAGGGTTGATACTGGCGGTAGTTTACTACAGGAATGTGAGGGACTTCTACCAGGATAAGACCTGGATGTACCAGGAGAATACCTTGAGGCTGATGGATGCGAAGATGCAGGATATCATCAAGCAGAGCGAGGTGGTGCTGAACCAGGTTCTGGGACTTTCCGTCACCTCCGACCTGTTCTCCGGCTACTCAGAGATGAATGCCTATGAGCGCTTAAACCTGATGCGCAATATAAACGGCACGCTGTCGAACATCCGGATTGCCAATAATTCCATCGATCATATTTATCTGCTGGCGTTTGACGGAGGCGCCTATTCGTCTAATGTGGGCTGGAATAAACGTGAATTTGCCGAAAATGACTGGACGGAGATTCGGGAAGACCAGCCAGGCGGAAGTATTATCGTGCCGACACATCCGGCCGCTTACAAATACTTGAACTCCGGAGCGGCGGATCCCTTGGTGGTCAGTATCGTAACGTATTTAAACCGCTATACGGGAAACAGCGTCATTGGGCTGGTACAGATTGATTTGAGCTATGAAAAGATCAGGGCGGCCATGGACTGCATGGAGATGGATGACAGTGATATGGCGTTTGTCGTGGACGAAGAGGGGCGGGTAATCTTTGCGCCGAAGGAGTCCATGGTGGGACTTTCTGCGGCAGACGTTTCTCTGGGGACGTATAGTCTGGCGCAGATTCTTTCTGCTGTCGACGGGGGCACGGAGGAGGACGGAAACTTTTCCATTCATCTGGACTATGGAAGAGACAGCGGCACGATTCGCAAACGCCGCGTAGGAAACAGTGGATTCTCGATTATTCAGATCAACAGCGGACGAATGCTTAAGCAGGAGCTGGACCGGTTCCGTAAGGTATGGGCGGCCGTGGTCGGTGCCTGTATGGTGTCCGCGGCTCTTCTCGCCTCGAGCCTGTCGGCCGGCATTGTGAAACCGGTCACCAGCCTCATAAGGAGTATGAGCCGCGTCAGCCGCGGCGATTTTTCCACAAAAGTGGAGACACCGAAGGATAAAGACTTATCCGAGCTGGCCTTAAGCTTTAACACCATGGTGTCCGAGGTGGATAAGCTGATGCGTGAAAATATAGAAAAAGAGAGAGAACGGCTTAACATGGAGCAGACGGCCCTCAATTCCCAGATCAATTCCCATTTTCTATATAATACCTTGAATACCGTGAAGTGGATGGCGGTGCGGGCGGGGAATGAGGAGATCGCGCGGATGGTAGTAGCCCTGGTTAATATGCTGGAATACAGCTGCAAAAAGATCGATGTGCCCGTTCTCATCTCAAAGGAAATAAATTTCATCAAAAATTACGTCTGCATCCAGGAAGGGCGGTGCTGCAGCAGCGTTCATATGAAGTTTGACATCGATCCGAAGCTGGAGAATTGTCTGATCTTAAAGATGCTGCTTCAGCCGGTGGTGGAAAACGCCATGCAGCACGGCTTTGGAGAGGACAATATCGATAACCGGATCCTGATAACCGGAAGGCTTCTGGGAGACCGGGTACAGTTTCAAATTCGGGACAATGGACAGGGCTTTCTGTATGAGGGCTTCGATAAACTCACCGGCGTGGGGCTTCATAATATTCAGGACAGAATCCGGCTGAACTATGGAGATGGCTACGGCGTGGAACTGGAAAGTGAGCCAGGAGAAGGAACTGCAGTGACGGTGGAAATACCGGTTTGCGAAAAGGCGGAGGAGGCAGATGGAGAAGATTTTAATCGTTGACGACGAGATGTTTTCCAGGACGGCTATTGAAGATATTCTGCGGGCCGAGTGGAGCAGCATAGAAGTCTTCAGTGCCAGAGGAGCCTCAGAGGCGCTGGGAATCTTAGAGAGGGAAGAGATTGACCTTTTGATGACGGATATCAAAATGCCTGGTATGAACGGCCTGGAGTTGCTGGCGGAGGTGCGAAGACGAGGCCTTTCCATGGAGGTCATCATATTGAGCAGCTATAATGAGTTTGATCTTGTGAGACAGGCCATGAAGCTCGGCACGTTTGACTATTTGTTCAAGCCTGCCATGCTTCCGCCGGATATCATCGAGGTGGTTAAAAAGGCGCTGCAGAAACAGCGGGAAAAGAGCAGCAGCAGGATCACGGAATCTGACAGAAAGAGGCTTTCCAGAGACAGAGAACAGTTTTT
>NZ_JBKVCZ010000108.1:0-22580 GCF_046966825.1 Hungatella sp.
TTCAAAATGGTTCCGGGTGCATCGCACCAGGAACCATTTTGTCTACAGTCTGACCCCGGGCCACGGCAGGTATTCCTGCCGTGGCCCGGGGTTATTTTAACTCATTTTACTTAATCCAGTTTTGTATAACCGTAGCTGTTTACAATCGCATCCAGCTTGATTCCGTTCTTACAATCCGGACAGTTCTCCGGCTCGGAGAGACGGAAGTCGGGAAGATCGGAAGAATCGAATACCGCATTAACCGGATATCCGTCGATCTCATTGACTGCGGCGAAGATAACGGAGATGCCTTCCAGAATGCCGCCGTAGGATTCGATGCAGCGAATGCTCTTTAAAATAGTACGGCCGGACATCGCGGTAGCGAGAACGACTAATACGTGTTTATCCTTCAGCATATGCTTGATGTTGTCACGAACGACCATCTGTCCGGCGGAATCGAATTCCGGAGTCACGATGTAAGTAGTTTTGTGGATATTCGTGGTGGTAACGCCGAGCTCGGATAATTCCTTTGCTACATAGGCGCCGATTACCTCACAGCCATCCATACAGATGATGGTATCGATTGGAGTCTTGGAAGCAAACGCTTTGGAATAATGCTTGAGCTCTTCCGCTCCTACGCCGATCAGCCCTGATAAATCAACACGGTTTACGTATCTCTTCACCATGGATTTGGCAACCTGCTCAGCTTCCTCCTGACGCATCTTCAATGTGGTCATGTCAATGTAGTAGTTAATGTGAAAACGGTCGGATGAAAAATGTCCTTTTGTTACTTTTAAAGCCAGCTTATCATTGTCTCTGGCGCGAATTTTGGTTTCCTGCCCCATACTCATAAAAAACAACCTCCTTTGTCATATTACTTCTATTATAACCGATGTCAACCACAGAAACTATAACAAAGGTTAACTTTTTTCGTTATTCTGAAAAATGATAGCTGTCCAGAAGCTGATTTTTCATGTGCCAGAGCTCATTGGAGAGGTCCACATGCACCTCGTGAGGGTTCACAAGACGGCGGGATTCATCCCAGAGCGTGTCCAGTTCTTTCCTGCAGTACGCCTGAATGTCCATGACCGCGGGAGATTCGTAAACGCATTCTCCATCTTTAAATACCGGAACCATCAGATCACGGAGATGATAGGTGTTGGGAGCCAGGTGCGTCTTTTTCCAGGTCTCGATGGGATCGAAGAGCAGCAGTGAATTATTTTCATCGTATTTCTCGCCCTCCAGGCAGATCAAATCGGCAATGATTTTTCCGGTTTCCCTGCTGTAAATACGCTTGATACATTTATTGCCCGGATTGGTAATCTTCTCGGCATTTTCGGATAACTTGATCTTCGGCACAAATTTTCCGCTCTTCTTATCTAATATGGCAGCCAGCTTATATACGCCGCCGAAGGACGGGCAGTCCTTGGAGGTGATCAGATTCGTGCCGACTCCCCAGGAGTTGATGGCTGCGCCCTGGATCTTTAAGCTGTTGATCAGAGACTCGTCCAGATCGTTGGAGGCGGAAATAACTGCGTCTGGGAATCCGGCATCATCCAGCATCTTTTTCGCTTTCTTCGATAAATAGGCAAGATCGCCGCTGTCGAGACGAATTCCGTAGAAGGTCAGCGGGATTCCGGCCTCCTTCATTTCCTGAAATACCTTAATGGCGTTAGGAACACCGGATTTCAGCGTGTCATAGGTGTCCACCAGCAGGATGCAGGCGGAAGGATACAGCCTGGCATAGGTGCGGAATGCGGTCAGCTCATCCGGAAAGCTCATGATCCAGCTGTGGGCGTGAGTTCCCTTGACCGGGACGTTGAACATCTTACCGCACAGAACGTTGGAGGTCCCGATACAGCCTGCAATCATGGCCGCCCTTGCGCCGTAGATACCGGCATCCGGCCCCTGAGCCCGGCGGAGTCCGAATTCCATGACACCGTCGCCGCCGGCCGCATATACGACGCGCGCTGCCTTTGTGGCGATCAGGCTCTGATGATTGATGATATTTAACAGCGCCGTCTCAACGAGCTGCGCCTCCATAATAGGAGCAATCACTTTTACCAGCGGTTCACGGGGGAAGACGACAGTGCCTTCCGGTATGGCGTAAATGTCGCCTGAGAATTTAAAGTGGCGTAAATACTCCAGAAAGTCTTCGCCGAACAGTCCCGTGGAACGCAGATAGTCCACATCGTCCTCTTCGAAATGAAGATCCTTGATATATTCAATTACCTGCTCCAGACCGGCACAGATCGCATAACCGTTGCCGCCCGGATTTGTGCGGTAAAATGCGTCGAAGATTACGGTCTCATTGGCATCCTTTTCTTTAAAATAGCCCTGCATCATGGTTAACTCGTATAGATCCGTTAATAAGGTTAAATTGCGCTGGCTCATATGTGTTCTCCTTCTGAACGTTTAATGTGGGGGCGGAGCAATTGGGACCGTAAGGCCCGGGGACTCTGTCCTTTTTGGACATTATACCATAACTTTACAAAAACGCAACGTGATTGATAAAAAAATAACAATCTATGATATCAGAATAATAGAGAGGAATAACTATAACAAATGGAGTAAGACAAATAAAATGATAAATATTTCGAATAATTATATACAATTTGACAATTACGAAATAATTTATTAATTTTTTATAAAGAGTCTTGCAAAATGAAGAGAGATACTATATAATAAAGCTATCAAAGGAAAGAGATACAAGATATAGAGAAACCTCCCGGGAACAGGAAGCGGGAAGGATAAAAAATAGAAAGAAAAGGAGGTAGATTCCACCGAAAACATAAGTCTCGTCTGATTTCCAATTAGGAAGCGGACAATAGGAAAAACCATTCGGCCACAGTGAAAAGCCATTCCTTCTATGATGAATAAATGCGAAAGCATGGATGAAGTAGCAGGAAAAAATCTATATATCTTTTACATATGCCTATATTTCGTTATAAACTGCAAAGGAAAATTCATCGTATGAGTCGTATGACGAGAAAGTATGATTCGTCCGAACAAAGGTTTCCACATATGTAGCTTACTAACATATAGAAGAATGAAAATGACGATGCAGAGATAAACCAGATGATAGATGAGGCCCGGTAATGGAGTGGCGAAGGTAAAAAATTTAATATAGAGCATCCAGGTACACAAGTATCAGTGACAAAACAAAAAGTGAGGGTAAAGTCCAATGGATGAAGTAGTCTAGGAACGGGTATCGAAGTTCATGTGAATGAGTCGGTACCCGTTTCTATTTGCGTGCAGACGGCTGCCGCAGTGGGACTGCGCAGTTATGAAAAAAAGATTGAAGAAAGATGTAAAAAAACGCTTGACAGAACTAACTGTAACTGATATTATTACAGTATAAGAACTGAAACAAAAAAAGTTACAGAATGGAGCGGATGAGATGATAAAAGGGAAATATTTGATTACGGCGGGAATCGCCGCAGCGGTTTTAGCACTGACGGCGTGTTCGGGCGGCCAGGGGAATGCTTCAGGCAAGGAGACACAGAAGACGGCGGCGCAGAAAGCGGAGGCCGGTGCGGAGGCCCAGGCTTCACAGTATGTTAAGTTTAAGCCGGAAGAGGCAAAGGAAGTTATGGATTCGGACGATGCGCTCATCGTGGTGGATGTAAGAACTCCGGAGGAGTATGCGGACAGCCGGATTGGCGATGCGATTAACATTCCGGTGGGAGACATCGGAGAGGAGATGCCGGAGGAGCTTCCGGATCTGGATGCGAAGATTATGGTCTACTGCCGAAGCGGCGTGAGAAGTAAAAACGCCGCGGAGAAGCTGTTGGGCCTTGGTTATAAGAATATTATTGATATAGGCGGTATTAAGGACTGGCCCTATGAGACCGTGTCTGGTGATGAAAAATAAAAAATGGAGATAAGAAAGGAAGTTTCGAGATGAAAAAGTATGATGCGGTTATTATAGGATTTGGCAAAGGCGGTAAAACTCTGGCGGGAAAGCTGGCCGGTGAGGGAAAAGCGGTAGCGCTGATTGAGAAATCGGATAAAATGTATGGCGGTACCTGCATCAATGTGGGATGTATTCCATCCAAGTCTCTGGTGAGAAGTTCCCAGATGACGGAAGCAAAGGGAGAGATCTCTTTTGAGGAAAAGGCGGAATTATACAGGACAGCTGTTGAGGAAAAGAGACGCGTTACTTCCCTGCTTCGAAAAAAGAATTTTGACAAGCTGAATCATCTGGAAGCGGTGACCATTTATAACGGAACTGCCAGCTTCCTTTCCAATACAAAGGTAAATGTAGTGCCGGCAGACGGTTCGGAGGCGTTTACTTTAGAGGGAGATCAGATCTTTATCAATACGGGAAGCGCTCCGTTTGTGCCGCCGATTGAGGGAATAGAGGGCAATCCCCAGGTTTATTTAAGTGAGACATTTATGGAATTGGAGAAGCTTCCAAAGAAGCTGGTCATCATTGGCGGCGGCTATATCGGACTGGAGTTTTCGTCCATGTATTCCGGATTTGGCTCTGAGGTGACGGTCATTCAGAACGAGGCACGCCTGATTCCGAGAGAGGATGAAGATATCGCGTCCGAGATTCAGAAGGTTATGGAAGAAAAGGGCGTTAAATTTGTGATAGGCGCGGCTATTTCCGGGATTCGGAAAGAAGGGGACTGGTCTTACGTCCATTACTCTGTCGATGGAAAAGAGGGAGATCTGGAGGCGGACGCGATTCTGGTCGCTACAGGAAGAAGACCTAACACGGCAGGATTAAATCTGGAAGCGGCAGGCGTGGAATTGACGGCCCGTGGCGGCGTCAAGGTAGATGACGGCTATAAGACGACGGCTCCGAATATCTGGGCCATGGGAGATGTGGCCGGAGGACTTCAGTTCACCTACGTTTCCCTGGATGATTTCAGGATCGTGTGGTCCAGCCTTCACGGCGGGGCATATGATGCGAATGCGGGCAAGAGAAGCCATATTCCGTACAGCGTTTTCATTGAACCCTCCTTCTCCAGGGTCGGTATGAATGAGCAGGAAGCGCGGGGGGCCGGTCTGGATGTGAAGATCGCCAAACTGCCGGCGGCCGCGATTCCAAAGGCTGCTGTCTTAAACAGAACCAAAGGTCTCTTAAAGGCAGTGATTGATGCGAAGACGAATAAGATATTAGGCGCAATGCTGTTCTGTGAGGAATCTTATGAGATGATCAATATCGTGAAGCTGGCCATGGATCTCGATGCGGACTACACGGTATTGAGGGATCAGATTTATACGCATCCGACGATGAGCGAGGCGCTGGGTGACTTGTTTGCGGTCTGAAAAAAACTGGTCAGATGAAACTGAAAAAAACGCTTGACAAATTATGCTTTTTCATATATCTTTGACTTAAGGATAGTTATTGCTTCGGGCAAGCTTGACCTTGTATGATCGGATTTGAGTGGCAGCAGCCATTCTTATTGATGATGCAAGGTCTTTTTTATTTCTAAAATGAATCGGAAGGGGGATTTCGATGATCTTTAAGAAGAGACTGAACAACAATGCAGTCATTGCGGAGGACGAAAAAGGGCGCGAGAAGATACTGGTGGGATGCGGACTTGGGTTTCAGAAAAAGGAAGGCTCCGAGGTGGAGGAGCAGAAGATCGAAAAGATTTTTTCTCTGGAGGACGCCGGGCAGAGGGAGCAGCTGAAGGAGCTGCTTCAGGAGATTCCTGTGGAACACGTGAAGCTGGCGGACGATGTTCTCTCCTATGCCAGAGTTCATGTGAACAGTAAGATCAGCACGAATGTCATCATTCCGCTATGCGATCATATATACATGGCGGTGGAGCGGAAGAAACAGGGAATCGATGTGAAAAATGTGCTTTTGTGGGATATCAGGCGGTATTATCCCGCGGAGTATGATACGGGACTCTATGCGTTGCGCTGTGTGAAGGAGCGGTTTCATGTAAAGCTGGAGGAAGATGAAGCGGGCTTTATTGCCCTTCATATTGTGAACGCGCAGATGAATTTAAAGCAGAAGACGGTCCATGAGATCACCACTGTCATGCAGGAAATCGAGACAATCGTCCGCATGACCTGTAAAATCAGGCTGGACGCGGAATCTGTCTATTACCACCGCTTCATTACACATTTGAAATTTTTCGCGGAGCGGATGTTTTCCGGAAAAACGTATGAGGACCAGGAGGTGGCGGCGCTGGCGGAGGTGATCCGGGCGCAGTATCAGGAAGCTTACCAGTGCGGCAGGAAGATTGCCGATTTTATCGGGGATAAATACCAATATACGCTGAGTGAAGAAGAGATTCTTTATCTGAGTATTCACATTGCAAGGATCGTTTCTGTCTCGCGGAAACCGCGGGCATGATTCATAAAAGGAAGGAAAGGAGGAAAACCCATAAGACATAGCGTGATATTTCATTAAGGGCAGTTACATTCAGTTGGCTCGACCTTCAGATTTCAAAGTCACATACCCTGAAGCAAGCAATGGGGTATCAAATATGCAGCACCGTGAGGGGCGGGGTATTTGACCCTTGCGGCAGTCGTCAGATGGATCCGCAAGCGCGCCCGCCTGACTCGTTGCTCGCGGTAATCAATAGAAAGATGGAGGAAATGAAATGGGAAAATATGAAGAACTGGCAAGAGAGATTGTCAAATACGTGGGAGGCAGAGACAATGTTACCGGACTTACCCACTGCATTACGAGACTGCGTTTTAAGCTGGCGGACGAAGCCGCGGCCAATGATGAAGCGTTAAAGAACATGGAAGGCGTGGTCACAGTCATGAAGAGCGGTGGCCAGTATCAGGTGGTGATCGGAAATCACGTGGGAGAGGTCTATGAGGATGTCTGCCCGCTTCTCGATCTGGAGAAAGGGGAGGAGACGGCAAAGCCGGAGAAGAAAGAGAAGCTGTTTGACCGGTTTGTGGATACGATCTCCGGTATTTTCCAGCCGATTCTGGGAATTATGGCGGCCTGTGGTATGGTGAAGGGGCTGAACACGCTGTTTGCGGTGCTGGGATTATATCCCGACACATGCGGCGGATACTTAATCATCAATGCGGTGGGGGACGCGCTGTTTACCTTTCTTCCGCTGTTCCTGGGCTATACCTCCGCGAAGAAGTTTGGTTTAAAGCCCATGCTGGGGCTGGCGATCGGCGCGATCATGTGCTATCCGGCGATTCAGGCGGGAAGTATTTCCGCTTCTATGGCTCCGCTCTA
Organism: Hungatella sp.; assembly: GCF_046966825.1. Classification (NCBI taxonomy): domain Bacteria; kingdom Bacillati; phylum Bacillota; class Clostridia; order Lachnospirales; family Lachnospiraceae; genus Hungatella; species Hungatella sp. Next base: position 7,154 of record NZ_JBKVCZ010000108.1, read on the forward strand.
CACGCTGTTTGAGGGGACGCTCTTTGAATCGCCTGTGTATATCACATTCTTTGGGCTTCCGGTAATCTCCATGGATTATACCTCCACGGTGATTCCTGTTATTTTTATCGTATACTTTGCGTCGAAATGCGAGAAGCTGTTCAATAAGTTTGTACCCGATCTGGTCAAGTTTTTCTTTGTGCCGATGCTGACGCTTTTAGTGGCGCTTCCGGCGGGATTTCTGGTTATCGGTCCGGTTGCCACCTTTGCATCCACGATTATCGCGGAGACAGTACTTACAATCAGAAGCTTTTCACCTATGCTGGCAGGAGCCATTGTCGGATTTACCTGGCAGATTCTGGTTATCTTCGGCCTGCACTGGGGATTTATTCCGGTCTATATCAACAATATCATGACCATGGGCTACGACAACGTGATGATGCCGTTCTTTGCCTGTACCTTTGCGACATCGGCCGTGGTTCTGGCTATTTTCATCAAGACAAAGGACAGAAAACTGAAGGAAATGGCGCTTCCGAATTGTATTTCCGGTATTTTTGGAGTGACGGAGCCTGCGATCTACGGAATTACACTGCCCCTTAAGAAGCCATTTATCATCAGCTGTATTGCAGGCGGAATCGGCGGAGGCTTTTACGGATTCTTCAATTTTAGAAAATTTATGATGGGCGGAATGGGAATCTTCGAGTTTCCGGCAATGGTGGAGCCGGACGGTTCCATGGGCAACTTAATCGTGGCTGTGACCGGGGCCCTTCTGACCATAGTAATCGCGTTTGTCATGACAATGATTGTCTATAAAGATGAGGAGAAAGAGGACTCTGCTGAGGATGGCAGATTGGAAAGTGGCAGTGCAGACCAGGGAACGGCTGACAATATTCCAGAATTCGCATCTCATGAGTTCCTGACCATCATGAGTCCCATGAAGGGCGCTGTTATTGATTTAAAAGACGTAAAGGACAGTGCGTTTGCCTCCGGAATCCTTGGAAAGGGGATTGCTGTTCTTCCGGAGGAAGGTCTGGTGGTGTCACCGGTGGACGGAACGGTTGTGACCATTTTCCCGACGCTCCATGCGATTGGAATTCTGTCGGACGAAGGGACGGAGATTCTGATCCACATCGGACTGGATACGGTGCAGTTGGATGGAAAGGGCTTTGAGGCTGCGGCGAAGCAGGGCGACCGTGTGAAGGCGGGGCAGCCGCTGATGCGGTTCGATATGGAGTTAATCCGGGAGGCAGGGTTCCTGCTGGAGACGCCGGTTCTGATCAGTAATTATGGGAACTACCAGTCGGTGGAAGCCGTTGTGAAGGCCGATGACGCGGTGGCGTATCAGGAACCGCTTTTACGGATCGTTAAATAGCCGGAAAGGAGATCGGAAAATGGGACTGAGTAAAGATTTTCTCTGGGGAGGCGCCACTGCGGCAAACCAGTGCGAGGGCGGCTGGCAGGAGGACGGAAGAGGGCTCTCAAATGTGGACGTGTGCCCGGCAGGACCGGACCGTGAAGCAGTAATACGGGGAGAGCACGTATCGCTTGTCTGCGACGGGGAGCACCGGTATCCCTCTCACGAGGCCATTGATATGTTTCACCATTTCCGGGAGGACATACGCCTCTTCGGCGAGATGGGCTTTAAAGTCTACCGCATGAGCATTGCATGGACGAGGATATTTCCCGGAGGGGAGGAAGAGGAGCCAAACGAGGCGGGACTGCGGTTCTATGAGGAGGTGTTCCGGACGTGTCACGAATACGGCATTGAGCCGCTGGTGACCATCTGTCACTTCGACTGTCCGGTGCATTTGATCGAGAAGTACGGCGGATGGCGGAGCAGGGAGATGATCGGCTTCTATTTGAAACTCTGCCGCACGCTGTTTGTCCGCTACCGGGAGCTGGTGCGGTACTGGCTGACCTTTAACGAGATCAATATGATTCTGCACGCTCCATTCCTGGGCGCGGGACTTCTGTTTCAGGACGGGGACGAGAGGGAAAAACTGAAATACCAGGCCGCTCATCATGAACTGATTGCCAGCGCCCTGGCGGTGCAGATGGCACACGAAATCAATCCGGAGAACAGAGTCGGCTGTATGTTTGCGGCGGGGAGCGTCTATCCGTACAGCTGCAGGCCGGAGGACGTGTGGGAAGCACTGAAAAAGGACCGCGAGAACTATTTTTTCGTCGATGTGCAGGCCAGAGGGGAGTATCCGGCCTATGCAGGGAGAGCGCTTGAGCGGGAGGGCCTTATGCCTGTGATGGAAGACGGGGACGAGAGGATATTGAAGAAGGGAACGGTGGACTTTATCTCCTTTTCCTATTATAACAGCCGTTGTGTCTCTACGGCAGACAGCGCGGAATCGGCGGAGGGCAATCTGTTTGCCTCTGCGAAAAATCCGTATCTGACGTACAGCGAATGGGGCTGGCCGATCGATCCCCTGGGACTTCGGATTACCTTAAACCAGATCTATGACAGGTATGAGAAACCGCTGTTTATCGTGGAAAATGGGCTGGGAGCACAGGATTTTCCCGACGAAAACGGAAACGTTGCAGATGACTGCCGGATCGATTATTTAAAGCGGCATATATGCGCCATGATGGATGCCGCAGAGCTGGACGGCGTGGATTTACTCGGCTACACGGCATGGGCGCCCATCGATTTGGTGAGCGCAGGCAGCGGACAGATGAAGAAGCGATACGGCTTCATCCATGTGGATCTGGACGACGAAGGCAATGGAACAGGAAAGAGGATGAGGAAGAAGTCGTTCGGATGGTATCAAAAAGTAATAGGGACTAATGGGGAGTGGGCCCGTTACGGGGCAGAATGACGAAAATACGCGACAGATGCCCGAAATTTCGTCTTTTACTTGACATTTCCTCCCATAAAATCTATAATGAGAGGACATATAAGGCATAACCTGCCATTATATTATAGGAAGAAAGACGATGAAAGAGACAGTAGGACCGTGGGAAATCCAAAGCGAGCCGGGGAGGGTGAAAGCCTGGTGAGAGTAGTCATGGGACCGAATATCACTCTGGAGTCTCCGGCTGAAAGCTGTATAAGCGGTAAGCCAGGACGTGGTTCCTACGTTACAGGGAACGCATATGTCAGTATGCTGTAATAGGTGGTTTAGCGAAGCACGGCCTTCGTCCTGATTACGGGACGAGGGTCTTTTTTTCATTAGGAAGCTTATTTATAAAGGAGGTCAAAAGAGATGTATAACAAAGTTCCTACAGATCTAAATTTTGTAGCGAGAGAAAAAGAAGTTGAAAAATTCTGGGAAGATCACGAGATTTTCCAGAAGAGCATCGATAACAGAAAAAAGGCTGAAACCTATACCTTCTATGACGGCCCTCCAACCGCCAACGGAAAACCTCATATCGGCCATGTCCTCACCCGTGTTATCAAGGATATGATCCCGAGATACCGTACCATGAAGGGATGCGACGTGCCGAGAAAGGCCGGATGGGATACCCACGGACTTCCAGTCGAACTGGAAGTGGAGAAGATGCTGGGACTGGACGGCAAGGAGCAGATCGAGGAATATGGTCTCGAGCCATTTATCAAGCACTGCAAGGAAAGTGTATGGAAGTACAAGGGCATGTGGGAGGATTTCTCCAAGACCGTCGGCTTCTGGGCTGATATGGATGATCCGTACGTTACCTATGAGAACTACTATATCGAGTCCGAGTGGTGGGCTTTGAAGCAGATCTGGGAAAAGGGCCTGTTATACAAAGGCTTTAAGATCGTTCCCTACTGTCCGCGCTGCGGAACGCCGCTGTCCAGCCACGAGGTGGCACAGGGCTACAAGGATGTGAAAGAACGCTCCGCTATCGCCAGATTCAAGGTGAAGGGCGAGGATGCTTATATCCTGGCGTGGACGACCACACCGTGGACGCTTCCTTCCAACGTGGCGCTCTGTGTGAATCCTAACGAGTCCTATGTGAAGGTGAAAAACGGAGAATATACGTATTATCTTGCGGAAGCTTTGTGTGATACGGTTCTGAATAGTGAATACACTGTACTGGAGCGCTACACCGGAAAGGATCTGGAGTTCAAGGAGTACGAGCCGCTGTTTGATTTCGTGCATCCGGCGAAGAAGGCATTCTATGTGACCTGCGATACGTACGTAACGCTGACAGACGGTACCGGAGTCGTTCATATCGCTCCGGCATTCGGTGAAGATGACTCCAAGGTTGGTAAGAAATACGATCTTCCTTTCGTTCAGCTGGTGGATTCCAAGGGCGAGATGACGAAGGAGACGAAATGGGCGGGCACCTTCTGTAAGAAGGCCGATCCGCTGGTTTTAAAGGATCTGGAAGAGCGGGGCTTACTGTTCTCCGCACCGGTATTTGAGCACAGCTATCCGCATTGCTGGAGATGTGACACGCCTCTCATCTATTATGCGAGAGAATCCTGGTTCATCAAGATGACTGAGGTGAAGGAAGACTTAATCCGCAACAACAACACCATCAACTGGATCCCGGAGAGCATCGGTAAGGGACGCTTCGGCGACTGGCTGGAGAATGTTCAGGACTGGGGCATCAGCCGGAACCGTTACTGGGGCACTCCTTTAAACGTATGGGAGTGTGAGTGCGGCCATCAGCATTCCATCGGAAGCATCGAGGAATTAAAGTCAATGTCTCCTGACTGCCCCGAGACAATCGAACTTCACCGCCCATACATCGACGCGGTGACCATCACCTGCCCGAAGTGCGGGAAGCAGATGAAGAGAGTTCCGGAGGTAATCGACTGCTGGTTCGATTCCGGTTCCATGCCATTTGCGCAGCACCACTATCCATTTGAGAATAAAGAGCTGTTTGAGCAGCAGTTCCCGGCGGATTTCATCTCCGAGGCTGTGGATCAGACGAGAGGCTGGTTCTATTCTCTGCTGGCTATCTCGACCCTGATCTTTAACAAGGCGCCATATAAGAACGTTATCGTTCTGGGCCACGTGCAGGATGAGAATGGACAGAAGATGTCGAAGTCCAAGGGCAACGCGGTTGATCCGTTCCAGGCTCTGGAGGAATTCGGCGCAGACGCCATCCGCTGGTATTTCTATATCAACAGCGCGCCGTGGCTGCCGAACCGCTTCCATGGCAAGGCCGTCATGGAAGGCCAGCGCAAGTTCATGGGTACTTTATGGAATACGTACGCTTTCTTTGTTCTCTATGCAAATATTGACGAATTTGATGCAACAAAATACAAACTGGAATACGATAAGCTTCCGGTTATGGATAAATGGCTTCTGTCGAAGTTAAATACTTTAATCAAGACCGTGGACACCAATCTGGGCAATTACCAGATCCCGGAGGCGGCCAGAGCACTTCAGGAGTTTGTGGATGACATGAGCAACTGGTATGTGAGAAGAAGCCGTGAGCGTTTCTGGGCAAAGGGCATGGAGCAGGATAAGATTAATGCCTATATGACCCTTTACACCGCGCTTGTGACCGTCAGCAAGGTGGCTGCGCCGCTGATTCCGTTTATGACGGAGCAGATCTACCAGAATTTGGTGTGCAATATCGATAAGACGGCGCCGGAGAGCATCCATTTATGCGATTATCCGGAAGCGGATGAATCCTGCATCGATGAGAAGCTGGAAGACAACATGGACGAGGTCTTAAAGATCGTAGTCATGGGCCGTGCGGCCAGAAATACGGCGAATATCAAGAACCGCCAGCCGATCGGCCGGATGTTCGTGAAGGCGCCTCATGAGCTCTCCGTATTCTATCAGGAGATCATCGAGGATGAGCTGAATGTAAAGTCAGTTGTCTTTACAGACGATGTCCGCGATTTCACCAGCTACAGCTTTAAGCCGCAGTTAAAGACTGTCGGACCGAAATATGGAAAACAGTTAAACAACATCAGAAAGGCCCTTTCCGAGGTGGACGGCAACACCGCCATGGATACTCTGAATGAAAAGGGCGCCCTCACGTTCGACTTTGACGGCAGTGAGGTGGTTCTGACGAAGGAAGATTTACTGATCGATACGGCTCAGATGGAGGGCTACGTATCGGAAGGTGATAATACTGTTACGGTTGTGCTTGACACGAACCTGACACCTGAACTGATCGAGGAAGGCTTTGTCCGCGAGTTGATCAGCAAGATTCAGACGATGCGTAAGGAAGCAGGCTTTGAGGTTATGGACCATATCCTCATCACCAGCGAAGGCAATGAGAAGATTGCCGGAATCTTTGGCGCGCACGGCGAAGAAATAAAGAGCGAGGTCCTCGCAGAAGGCATCACACTGGGTAAGGCAGCGGGATATACGAAGGAATGGAACATCAATGGTGAGAATGTCACTCTGGGCGTAGAAAAAGTTCAGTAATACGAAGCGGGGATTCTCTCAGATTGAAATAACCGATAGGAGGTCATTCACAATGAGTATGGGATTTGATAAAGAAACCTTTAAGAAAAGCGTTATTTATAACGTAAAAAACGTATTCCGCAAGACGATCGATGAGGCTACTCCGGAGCAGGCGTTCCAGGCAGTTGCCTACGCAGTAAAGGATGTCATCATCGATGAGTGGATTGCAACCCACAAGGAGTATGAGAAGCAGGATGCGAAAACCCTGTACTATCTCTCCATGGAGTTTTTAATGGGCCGTGCCCTTGGAAACAATATCATCAATATCATGGCGCTGCCGGAGGTGAAGGAAGTTTTAGACGAACTTGGCTTCGACTTAAACGCCATCGAGGATCAGGAGCCGGATCCGGCTCTCGGCAACGGCGGCCTTGGCCGTCTTGCCGCCTGCTTCTTAGATTCCCTGGCGACGCTGGGCTATCCGGCATACGGCTGCGGCATTCGTTACCGTTACGGTATGTTCAAGCAGAAGATTGAAAACGGATATCAGATGGAAGTTCCGGATGACTGGTTAAAGAACGGCTATCCGTTCGAGGTACGCCGCGCAGAGTATGCGACGGAGGTAAAATTCGGCGGTTACGTGAGAACTGTCTGGGAGAACGGCAGAGAGCATTTCGTTCAGGAGGGATATCAGTCCGTCCGCGCCGTCCCCTACGACATGCCGATCGTCGGCTACGGCAACAATGTGGTGAATACGCTGCGAATCTGGGATGCGGAGGCAATCAATACCTTCAGTCTGGATTCCTTCGACAAGGGAGACTACCAGAAGGCAGTGGAGCAGGAAAACCTGGCGAAAACCATTGTCGAGGTTCTGTATCCTAACGACAACCACTACGCAGGAAAGGAACTCCGCTTAAAACAGCAGTACTTCTTCATTTCCGCCAGCGTTCAGAGAGCGGTTAAGAAGTATATGGAAAAGCATGAGGATATCCATAAATTCTTCGAGAAGACAGTGTTCCAGTTAAACGATACCCATCCGACCGTGGCTGTGCCGGAATTAATGCGTATCCTGTTGGATGAGTTTAACCTGACCTGGGATGAGGCATGGGCTGTGACGACGAAGACGTGTGCCTACACGAATCACACCATCATGTCCGAGGCTCTGGAAAAATGGCCGATCGAGCTGTTTTCCAGACTGCTGCCGAGAATCTACCAGATCGTGGAGGAGATCAACCGCCGCTTTGTGAGCAGATTCAGCAGATGTATCCGGGCAACCAGGATAAGATCCGCAAGATGGCCATCATTTACGACGGACAGGTGCGCATGGCAAACCAGCGATCGGCGGATTTTCTGTCAACGGCGTTGCAAGGCTGCACACCGAGATTTGAAGAAACAGGGAGCTGCGGACTTCTATGAGATGATGCCGCAGAAATTCAACAATAAGACGAACGGCATCACCAGAGACGTTTCCTGCTTCACGGCAACCCGCTGCTCTGAATGGGTGACGGAAAGATCGGGAAGCGAATGGATCACGGACCTGCCCATATCACCGTCTGCGGTACGCGGATGATCCGAAGTGCCAGCAGGAGTTCATGGACATCAAGTACCAGAACAAGGTCCGCCTGGCCAAATACATCAAGGAACACAACGGAATCGACGTGGACCCGCGTTCCATCTTCGATGTGCAGGTAAAGCGTCTTCACGAGTATAAGCGCCAGCTGATGAATATTCTTCACGTGATCTATTTATACAACCAGCTGAAGGATAATCCCAACCTGGATATGGTTCCGAGAACCTTCATCTTCGGCGCCAAGGCGGCGGCCGGATATAAGAGGGCGAAGCTGACCATTAAGCTGATCAATTCCGTGGCGGATGTAATCAATAACGACAAATCCATCGACGGAAAGATCAAGGTGGTGTTCATTGAGGACTATAAGGTGTCCAACGCGGAGATCATTTTCGCGGCGGCCGACGTCAGCGAGCAGATTTCCACGGCCAGCAAGGAAGCATCCGGTACGGGAAATATGAAGTTCATGTTAAATGGTGCGCTGACACTGGGAACCATGGACGGCGCCAACGTGGAGATCGTGGAAGAAGTTGGAGCCGAGAATGCCTTTATCTTCGGTATGACCTCCGACGAGGTGATCGGCTACGAGAACAAGGGCGGATATAATCCGATGGAGATTTTTAACAATAATTACCAGATCCGCCGCGTCCTGATGCAGCTGATCAACGGCTACTTTGCTCCGCAGGATCCTGAGCTGTTCCGTGACATTTATAATTCTCTGCTGAATACGCAGAGCAGCGACCGCGCAGATACGTACTTCATCTTAAAGGACTTCCCGTCCTACGCGGAAGCGCAGCAGAGGGTCGATCAGGCTTACCGCAATGAGACCTGGTGGGCGAAAGCGGCTATTCTGAACGTGGCCTGCAGCGGTAAATTCACCTCAGACCGTACGATCGAGGAGTATGTAAACGATATCTGGCATCTGGAAAAGGTGAAGGTAGAAATAGAAGCAAATCAGTAAGGCAGTGCAGAATAAGCGCTTAAGAGAATTACGGTGGGAAAATGCAGCGAGAAGCGCCGTCGGCAGGACGGAACAGCGGGCGGCATTTTCCCACCGTTCTGTTTTTGAGTGCCGCCTGCGGCGGGGATTTGATTTGAAAAGAGGAAAGCGGGGGAGAATATGACAGAGAGTACAGTCGGAAAACGGGGATTTGAACCGTCGAAAATTACGATTTACGTGAAAAACAGAGGTATTGTGCTGGAGGAATCGTCCATGGCTCTTGTAAACAGGGATACCGGTCTGATTATGGCCATGGGAAATGAGGCGGAGGAGGCAATGGACGCTCCGCCGACTCCTGCTGTCGCCGTCAATGCGCTGCGGAGGGGAATCGTTGCCTATTTTACATTGTCTTCAAATATGTTCCGTTTTTATTTACACCGGGCTCTGGGATATGACCATTCACTTGTGAAGCGTCTGATCGGTATCTCCATAAAAAAGCCGCGGATTGCAGTGTGCGTGCCAGAGGAACTGACGGAGGTGGAGGAAAAGGCATTTTCAGAAGCCTTTTACCAGGCGGGGGCGAAAAAGGTGTATCTCAGCAGTCTGCCTTTGGAAACCGCCGTAGCCTCTCTGGGGGAACAGTGCTCCGTGTTCGTGGGAATTACGTGGAGTGGGAAGGAAAAGGAACGTTTCTGCATAAACAAGAATTGTCCGCATAGAATTTTTTAAAGGAACTTGCGGAGGTTTTTTGTGGCAAAAAAAGTTGTAATGATATGTGTCATGGCATTGCTGCTTCCATATATAATAACCCTGGCATGGACAGGCAGAATCGAGGAAAAGAAGCAGGTACCGCTCATTACCAGCGGAAAAAAAGTGATTCTGGACCGGAAAAACGGGGAATCCTATATGGACGTGGAAGAGTATCTGCCCGGAGTCGTGGCGAAGCAGATTCCGGCGGAGTATGGGAAGGAAGCGCTGCGGGCGCAGGCTGTGATCGCCAGGACGTTTATTTACCAGAAGATGAACGGTCAGGACGAGGTGAAGGAATCGGAGCTTCATATGGAATATTTGGAGGAGAAGCAGATGGAGGCCATGTGGGGAAGCGAGTCCTTTGTGACGTATTTTCAGGCCGTGGAAGAGGCCGTGCGCTCGACGGCGGGCGAGGTGATCACCTATGACGGTAAGCTCATTGAGCCGCTGTTTCACCGGGCCAGCACCGGGATGACGAGAACCGGAGATGAGAGCCATCCGTATTTGCAGGCGGTGGCCAGCAAACGCGATGTGGAGGCAGAAGGCTACCTGACCATGATGACCTGGAGCAAGGAAGATTTTGCCGGCAGGATTAATCAGATCGCCGACAGCGTGCCTGTTGATGCAGGCCAGCTTCCCCAGTCCATTCAGATCATCGTCCGCGACGACGGCGGTTACGTGGGACAGATTCAGATCGGTACAAAGGTGTATACAGGAGAGGAGGTCCAGTATGCGCTGGGGCTGCCGTCTCCGTCTTATACGCTGGAGGAGTACGATGGCGGAATCCGGGCGGTCTGCCAGGGCGTGGGCCACGGTTACGGTCTCAGCCAGTACGGGGCGAAGTGTATGGCGGAGGAGGGAAAGACCGCGGAAGAGATTCTTGGATTTTTTTATAAAAATATTGTTCTGATTTCTGAATAACTCTTTCTCCTTTGGTAAGAATATTACCGAGGTGATAAACGTGAAAGAGAAAATGAGTCAATTGTTCAAGGATAAAGTATTCCTTGTCCTGTTGGTTTTAGGCCTGCTGACTATAGTAGCTGCGGCAGGAGTCATTACCATTCAAAGAGGAAACAATGACGGCCAGAGTCCATATCTTGAAGTTCCGGACCAGAAGGGTGTCATTGCAGAAGAGACGATACCACAGGAAAACCAGGTAGCAGTTGCCGGTGATTCCAACGCTGAGCAGAATCTGGATGCGGATACACAGGTTGCTGATTCCGCCAAGGCTACAGCGAAAGCAGAGACAGAAGCAGAAACCCCGGCGGTTAAGGCCGGAGCGGAAAAGGAGGCGGCCGCAGCGCTTGTCCTCAATTTTAACGATGCAACAAAGATGGCATGGCCGGTATCAGGAAATGTCATTCTGGATTACAGCATGGAGTCTACCATCTATTTCCCGACTCTTGATCAGTATAAATGTAATCCGGGCATCGTCATTCAGGGCGCCGTGAGCACACCGGTCGTAGCACCTGCAAACGCAAAAATCCAGGAGATCGGTTCTAATGAAGAACTGGGCAATTACGTCATTCTCAATATGGGAAATGACTATACGGCTGTCTGCGGCCAGTTAAAGGAACTGCAGGTAGTGGAAAATGAATATGTCGCTCAGGGCGACGTTCTGGGCTATGTGGCCGAACCTACGAAATATTATTCAATTGAAGGCGCGAACTTATACTTCGAGCTGGAGCACGAGAATCATCCGGTAGATCCGCTGGATTTCATGCAGTGAGAGCGTGCGGACCGGACTGTACCATACGGTGAAGAAAAGAAGGCAGGGCAGAAGGCTTATTGAAGTTTTCTGTTCTGTTTTTTTGTGTAAATGGAGATGGGGATGTGGTATAATATAAATGAGGTTTGTGAGCGGTATTTTTATGAGTGGCCGTCAGGAAAGGAGAAAATAATGAATTACGATATACTGAAGAAGAATTTTGAAAAGCATGGATTTCATACGGCATATTTCGAGACAGGGGAGGAAGCGGCGTCCTACATAAAAGAGATGGTGAAGGGGAAGGCGGTGGCGCTGGGAGGCAGTGTGACGCTGCAGGAGATAAAACTGAATGAGGTTCTGGACGGGGAGTGTGCGCTGACCTGGCACTGGCTGGAACCAGGGGCAGAGACGCTTAAGAAGGCGAAGCAGGCAGAGGTCTATATCTGCAGTGCCAACGGGGTATCCGAGACTGGAGAGATTGTCAATATTGACGGGACCGGCAACCGTGTCTCCATGACGATCTACGGGCCTCAGAAAGTGTACTATTTGGTAGGCAGAAATAAGATTTCGCCCGATATGCACAGTGCACTCATGCGTGCAAAGAACGTGGCGGCGCCGAAAAATGCGCTGCGTCTGAACCGGAAGACGCCCTGTGCGGCGAATGGAGGGGACCGCTGCTACGACTGCGACAGTCCGGAACGCATCTGCAGAGCGACCGTCATCCAGGATCGCCCCTGTAACGGTGTGGAGGCGGAAGTCGTGTTTATCAACGAGGATCTGGGCTACTAAAAGTAACAGTTCAGCCCTCGTTTCCGACTGTCGCGGTCCTTCCCGGCGCTTTCGTTTCCCGGACCTTTCCTGTGACTTTGCAGGGCATTAGCAGTTCTTAATGCGCAGAATTTTTCGTTCAGGGGAAATCCCCACCTGTCTGAGCGCAGCGAGTTTGGGGATTTTCACTGGTTTTTAGAAAAATCCTGCACATTTAGAAATGCTTATGCCCGAAACCGGAACAGGAAAGGTCCGGGAAACGAAAGCGCCGGGAAGGACCGCGACAGCCGGAAGTGAGGGCTGAACTGTTACTACTAAAATGTTATAAAAAAATAATAATTTGTTCATATGTGAACTAAGGTAATATGCTATAATAAAGACGAAAATAATGTGACGGGAGTGCGGCTATGAACATATTGTTTTTTTTAACACCAAAGTGTGAAGTGGCATATATTTATGAGGACGAGACTCTGCGGCAGGCCCTTGAGAAGATGGAGTATCACAAATACTCCGCGGTACCGATTATCAGCAGAACGGGAAGATACATTGGAACCATCACAGAGGGAGATATGCTCTGGGGAATCAAGAATAAGTTTAATTTAAGCTTAAAGGAGGCCGAGCGCGTAACCGTGGCGGCGATCGACCGGAGACTGGACAACCGTCCGGTATATGCCAACTCCAACATGGAAGATTTAATCGACAAGGCGCTGAACCAGAACTTTGTTCCTGTGGTAGATGACCAGAAGAACTTCATCGGAATCATCACCAGAAAGGATATTATTCGCTATTACTACGATAAGTCTCAGGAATGCAGTCAGACGACACAGGCCTGTCGGAGCGCGGGAGAGAAGGCACGGCTGGTGCTGGGATAGGAATTGTGAAAAGGAATCACGGATAGGAAGCAGGGATTTGATTAAAACGCCTGTCGGCGGGAACGGTTACTTTTGTAACTGGTGTTTCCCGGCGGCAGGCGTTTTTTATGTGTGTTTATGCTCTTGTCATTTTTTCTTTCTCTTCGTTTAGCAGAGAGATGGAATCGGCAAAGGTATTGTCGATCACTTTAAGCAGCGTGTCCTGCTCCAGAGTCGGGGAGTAGTAAAAGCCCTGCTGGTAGTCGCATCCGGCGTTCGTCAGGATATTCACCTGATTCTCGGTTTCCACACCTTCTGCGATGATGTTTAAATCCAGGTCCTTGGCGATGTGGATCAGTCCCTCGATCACGCAGCGCGACTTCGGGTTCGTCTCCAGCTGCCATACGAATAAACGCTCCAGCTTCAGCGTGTTGACCGGAAGCTCCAGGATTGTGGCTACACCGGAATATCCGGAACCGAATTCGTTTAACACCAGCTCTACGCCCATGTCGGACAGTTCCTGCAGCATGATGTTGATGTTTAAGTATGCTGTGGTCAGGGCGCTTTCCTGGATCTCGATGGCAAGCTTGCCCTTGGGGATCTGGTAGGTATCGATGACGCGTCTGACCTCATCGAGAAAATCTTCCTGCAAAAAGAGGATAGAAGATATCGGGAGGGCGATGGAATCGAATTCCCTGCCTGCCTCGGTGAGCTTTGCGATACACTGGCCCACTTTATCCAGGGCGAAATATTCTAGGGAGCGGATCTGACCGGAGTCTTCAGCGATCGGAAGAACCTCGCTGGCTCCGATGAGTCCCAGCCCCTTGATGAAGATGCGCATATAAAACTCTGCGCGGCTGAACTTTCCGGTCTCCAGATTAAGCGTCGGGCGGTAACGGACCTCAATCTCTTCTTTTTCAATGGCGGTCTTTAAGTATAAGGCGATGGTGTGGCGGCGAAGCAGCTGCTTCTGAAGCGTACTGTCGAACATAATGGCCTGGTTCGGTCCGCCTTCTTCCGCTCTTAAGACTGCCAGGTCGAGACATTTTAACAGCTCGTCCGGCGTCGCGGCGTGTCCGGGATAGGAGCACATACCCATCTGTACGGAACAGAGGCAGTCCGTTCCGTTCACTTTCCAGGCGTGATCAAACTGCTCGGCGATCTCTTCTGCAAGATCGGATGCCTGTCCCTGTGAATACTGGTCGAGGATCATGATGTATTCCACACCGATGTAGTGATAAACAGGTTTTCCTGTCTTTTCTTTTAAATAGGCGAGAATCTGGCTTAAAAGGTTCTCACAGTAATCGTAACCAAATACCTGATTCAGTCGTTTGAAATTCTCTATGTATACTTTTAATACAACTCCGCGGTCTGAGGGTGTATCCATGACTTCCGACAGATGCCGGTAGCATGCGTCACGTTCCAACTTGCTTTCTTCCGCCCTTTCAGTGATCACGGGCTCAGATTCCGCCGGTGACGGAGTGGGGATTGTCTTCTTTTGAAACCAACTCATGTGGTCTGCCTCCTGTTTTTGCAATTATTAACTTCATTGTAGTATAAAACAGGCGTGAAATCAAGGAAGATTTCGGTAAATATTGAACCTACTTTACGAGAAGCATAACAGCTCCCAGCAGAAACAGAATAACGCCGGTCAACCGGTTTAAAAGTTTTGGATCTGCTTTGTTTGCGAAAACGGCGGCGATTCGGGCAAACAGGAAGGTAAACACGATACAGAGTACAAGCAGGAACAGATCCGGCATGCCGCCGATGGCAAAATGGGAGAGGGAGCCGGTCAAAGCCGTGAACGTCATGATAAATACGCTGGTTCCGACGGCGGTCTTTAATTCATATCCCAGCACGCTCGTCAGCAGCAGAAGCATCATCATACCGCCGCCTGCGCCGATAAATCCACAGATGAAACCGACCACAATGCCGCTCAGTATGGACTGGACCAGCTTTTGCCGCATGGTCTTGGATTCCTGTGCGTCTTTGGTCGTGAGGACCGGTCTCACTATGAATTTAATGCCCAGAAGCATGGTGAGGAAGACGGAGGCGTTCCCCATGGCGTGATTGGGAACCAGGGAGGAGATGTAGCTTCCAATCAGGGTGAAGATTAAGACAGCGGCCATCATCACGATACCGTTTCGGATATCGAGGTTTTTGTGTTTTCCGTAGGTGTAGGCCGATACGGCGCTGGCGAGAACATCGCTGGCCAGAGCGATGCCGATCGCCTGATAAGCAGGGACTCCTAAAAATGTGATGAGCATGGGGCTGATGACGGCTGCCGCACTCATTCCGGCAAAGCCTGTGCCGAAGCCGGCTCCGAGGCCTGCAAACAGACATACAATGATTTTTACTAACATGGTAAGACCTTCTTTTCTCTTATTTTCTTGTTTATTCCCGCGGGCAACGAGCTACGTGCGATGGATGCATGAGCTTTTGGCGACTGCTGTGAGGGGCAAATACTCTGCTGGTCATGGCGATTCAAATACTCTGATGTTCATGGCGATTCGAATATCCTGATGTTCACGGCATTTCTGGTTTGATGTCTCCGTTGCC